>RKSL01000078.1 GCA_008633435.1 Candidatus Desulfobulbus rimicarensis
AAATTCCCGGCAGGAGACTGAATCACCGGTAAAGTCGGCGGGTACCCCTTGAGCGATACAATGCCCCGGTATCTTTTACAGGCCGCATTCAGGAGTATGAAAACAACCCCCTGACCAATGATATCTCCATTGTTCGCGGCGGTCACCTGGCCCTGCAGGATCGTGAAACAGCAATCAACGGTGTATTGCGTGAATATGTATGGGGCCAGAACATGGGCAGCGGTATTGGCGGCCTGTTTTCCTTGCGTCAGAACGGGGAAGATTATTTTTACCTGTACGACGGCAAGGGCAAAGTGACCACGGTTGTTGACAGCAGTCAGCAGGTTGTGGCAACATACCAGCACAATGCCTTTGGCAGACTAATGAGCACAACCGGCTCACTTGAGCAACCTATGAAATCAAAATCCAAGCATTCATACAGGAAAGTTATTACTTCATCTTTTTATATACTTATTGGTTCATTTATTATTTCATTATTGCTTTATTTTTGGAAAAAATCATTTGAGGCTTCTTTGGGATTTTTCGTTTTTTTAACTTGTTACAATGTTGCAAATATGCTCGTCATGCTTGTGAATGTTCATCACAGTAAACAAAGAATGAATAACAAGGCCCATCTATGATAAGTCGTGTAGGTCTGCTTGAGCGAAGCGAAAGCGGACATTTTCCGGTGGTTCCTTCTTCCAATCCCCCAGCCTTTGGCGGTAAATTCCCGGCAGGAGACTGAATCACCGGTAAAGTCGGCGGGTACCCCTTGAGCGATACAATGCCCCGGTATCTTTTACAGGCCGCATTCAGGAGTATGAAAACAACACCCTGACCAATGATATCTCCATTGTTCGCGGCGGTCACCTTGCCCTGCAGGATCGTGAAACAGCAACCAATGGTGTATTGCGTGAATATGTATGGGGCCAGAACATGGGCGGCGGTATTGGCGGCCTGTTTTCCTTTCGTCAGAACGGGGAGGATTATTTTTACCTGTACGACGGCAAGGGTAACGTGACCACGGTTGTTGACAGCAGTCAACAGGTTGTGGCGATGCTATTTCTGGAGAGTTATCAGGCGATGACATGTTACTGATGGGACGTCTCCACCATGTAATGCCCCCTGTCAGGATTAATTACCTTATAATATTTTATAAGCAGATAAATGGTTATGCCGAAATATAAAGTTTCCCTTGAGGGAAAGAATTTCCAAATTGATATAGACAATGCTGTCCAACAATGTGGTTTTTTTACGACAAGATTTGTCGAAGCTAACGATCTATCTTTGGCTGAACAAGAAGCAATGGATCTAGTTCGGGAAGAGTTAAATGAACTTGTTTTGAATGATCGGAAAAATCCACCAATAATGTATATTGCACAACTTGATGAGATACAATCATTTGGGAATAATCAAGTTCCTGGAACCGGTTTTACATGGTTTAAAGAATCAGCCAGGTAGGTCTGCTTGAGTGAAGCGAAAGCGGACATTATCCGGTATCACGTTGGGTGAGTTTTGCAAGCACCAACAACTACCCGTTGAAATTGCCAACAATCGCCTGATTCCGTCACGTCGAATACTGATAACAACTCTCTGATAATTTCAAAAACCAGAAATCACCGCCACCCCGGAACCGCAGTTATGTCCAATCCATGCGGGCTGAAAAGATGCGCCCTGCTCTGACTCACTGGGGCCTGTCCAAGGGCGGATGAAAGAGACATAGCGATAAATCTGGCTCTTGTCTTTGCTGGGGATTCTAACCAGTTCGATATCCAGTGCTGCACCATGCAACGGCACAGTAGCAGCCTGATCACGGGTTGGCGGCTGTAAACGGCGACCATTTGAACAAAGAATTTTTGCCACAGGATCACATTTTTCTTCCAGAATCCATACCTGTTCTTTAAAGGGATTGTTTTTTAACGACTTCCGACCTGCCCCTGACTTTTGTCCAGCTTTCACCAGAGCGACCTGAGAGTCACGCACCCTATATTGAGATTTTTTCTGTATATATCCCAATGCATTGCCCTGCTTGCCCTGGCCTAAATCCCCACAGAGAATAATGGCTGCATACTGCTTCGTCATTATCTGATGATCAAGAATAACCTGCACCTGTTCGCGCTGGATGTCAGCCCCCTTTTTAATTGAAGGCAACTGTAGATTAACCACCAGTACAGCATCGCCATCCTTGCGGATAACAGCAAACTGGGCAACACTTTTTTTGCGCCATAAATCCGGCAAGGCAATGACGCCACTTGAAAGCATACAACAATCAGAACCGGCAAGGATCGCTTTACCCAAAGAGTTTTGACCATGTTTGAGTTTGCCTTCGCGTTTTTTCCGGGGAGAACCCGCAAATGAACAGGTCATGCCCAGGGGGTCGGCAAGTTGCACAGCAAAATTTGTCGTTCCATCATCCCCAACAAACACGTCCTGACAACAGAGAATGTCAAAACGCTCTTTCTGTAATTCTTTGACAAGATTTTCAAATTCAGGAGGGTCTGAGGATGCATGACCTCCCGCATTGATAGTTGCTATACGTAACATAGTTACCTCCCGGCAAAATGAATACTTTTGGAGAAATGTTGCTGCACAGGATCTGCCAGTTGTATTGCCACCTGGCGAAGACCAGATGATTGCCCTGCATCTCTTTTTGAAGAGGGTATATTAACCCCGCCTGCAACAACCTCATTGTTTCCTGAGAGCAGGTTTGACCAAAGAAAAAACGCCCCTCCGCAAACAGCCACACTGCACACAAGAATAAGTGCTGCAGCGTGGCTGTGCCAGCGAACCTCAGCCTGCTCCTGATCGGGCAAAAAATAATCGGGTAAAAACTGCTCAACTTCGGTTTCAATTGCCTGTAACTTTGCCATCAGTTGTCCTCTTTGCACGTCTCAAATTACCGACTCCCTGCCGCCATCAGGGAACTCCTCATAATTGCATGGTATTCTCAAGATGATATGGTTATTTGCTGGTGATCAGGTCAATGTACTGTCGCTTCTTCGCCTATCCGGAACTCTTCCACCAAAATTTCTCTTTACCGAAAAACGCCCCTGAAAAAATCTTTTGCTGTTATTACAGCTAAATATCCTAGCGTTGATCGACTACGCTGACAGATTACTTATAATCCCCACTGCAAATACCAGTTCATGCAAAACGACTTGCAATATGCTTGCCAAGTCCATATTCGCTTTTGCGTGGCATCCTGCCAGAGCAGGAATTTCCCGAGGCGCAATGCACTCTGGGGTGACCAGCAAAGATTTCAGCAATTGATTGCGCAATGATATTCTTCCACTATTAGGAAATGATAAGAAAAGAGTTAGAAACTGATTATTGCCTCCCAAAATAGAAAGATATTTTTCTTACAATCAGAACTACAGAAACAGAAAAGTTTACAAGCGCAGCATCTTAGTCATATGTGAGCATTTTTCATTTTTCGGTGACGCAGAGAACGGGCAAGGTAAGAAAGTGACGAGACTTCGCAAGGCAATTTTTCAAGGTGGTATAAAGTGCTCTGGTGATACGTGCTCCGTTCTGCTGGTTTGTCAGGAACAGGCAACTGGGGTATACTCGGCTCATGGAAGTGATAACAACGCACATCAATGCAGATTTTGACGGGCTGGCCTCCATGGTTGCGGCAAAAAAGCTCTACCCCGAAGCCACTCTTGTGCTGGTAGGCTCACAGGAACGTCGTCTTCGCGATTATCTTTCCCAGGAAATTCGCAACCTCTATGATTTTAAAAAATCCAAACATATAGATACATCTACTGTCACCCGTCTCATTGTTGTGGATACCCGCCAAAAAAACAGAATCGACNNGGGGATATGCAGGGCAATTATGAGCTTATCGAAGACACCGGCTCAACCGTGGCAATCTTTATCCGCCTTTTTCAAGAAAAACATATTACGCTTTCCAGTGATGAGGCCACCCTGCTGGCTCTGGGAATATACGAAGACACGGGTTCTTTTCGCCATTCAACGACAACACCCAATGACCTTGAAGCCGCTTCATGGCTGCTGAGCAAAGGAGCCAAGCTCAACATCGTAAGCCAGTTTGTCAACAGGGAACTCTCCACCCGCCAGGTCGGGCTACTCAACTCACTGTTGAAAAACACCAGAACCTACACTATAGAATCAATCCCCATTGCTGTAAGCACTCTCACAATCCCGAGCTATGTCGATGATTTTGCAGTGCTTGTCAACAAAATGCTGACCATGGAGAACCTGGATGTTGTTTTTGCCCTGGTGCGGATGGCAGAGAGGCTCTATCTGATTTGTCGCAGCAGAATCCCTGAGGTCAATGTCGGTACCATTGCCCGTGATTTTGGTGGCGGCGGCCATGCCGCAGCAGCCTCGGCAACCATTGGCGACAAGTCCCTGTTTGAGGCGGAAGAACGATTAATACAGCTGCTCCATCAATACGTTCGACCCCACGCTGTTGCTGGAGAGCTGATGTCTTCGCCGGTTATTTCCGTCACCAGGGATGTCACCATTGAACAGGCAAACAACCTGCTGACCCGCTACAACATCACCGTTCTCCCTGTGGTCAACGACCACACCAACACCCAACAACCTGTTGGACTGCTCGGCATAATTTCCCGCAGGGTGGTGGAAAAAGCCATCTTTCACGGTCTCAGCAATGTATCGGTCAGCGACTACATGAGCACCGACATCCACATCCTTCCCCCCAGCGCCACTCTGGCTGAAATTCAAGAGCTGATCATCGGGTCAAGACAGCGGCTTATTCCCATCGTAGATGATGATCAGCTGCTCAAAGGGGTCATCACCCGCACAGACCTGCTCAATATGCTGGTGAATGATCCGGCTCATCTGCCCAGAAACCTCCTCCAGGAACACGACCATCCCTCAGCTGAAAAAACCCGCAATGTCAGTTCCATCATGACCGAATTGTTAACCAGGGATATCATCCAGCTGCTCCGTGAAATAGGGGAAACCGCCAGAGAACTGGGCATGACAGCGTATACCGTGGGAGGGTTTGTCCGGGATCTCCTGCTGCGTATTGATAATCTGGACATTGATATTGTCGTGGAGGGCGACGGTATTCGTTTTGCCAGAGAATTTGCCCGTCGAAAGCAAGCCACTGTCCGCACCCATGAAAAATTTATCACGGCCACAATCAAGTTTGCTGACGGTCTTCGGCTGGATGTGGCCACAGCCCGGCTGGAATATTATAAATATCCGGCAGCCCTGCCTACGGTCGAACTCAGCTCAATAAAGCTTGATCTCTATCGCCGTGATTTTACCATTAACGCCATGGCGATTCACCTGAACCCGGATAAATTCGGCACACTGGTTGACTATTTCAACTCCCAGAATGATCTCAAAGAACGCCGTATCCGGGTACTCCATAACTTAAGTTTTGTTGAAGACCCCACCCGCATTTTCCGGGCCATTCGCTTTGAACAACGCCTGGATTTTCGCATTACCCGGCATGTGGAAAAACTGATTAAAAACTGCGTCCGTATGAACATGTTTGAACGTGCCTCAGCTGTCCGTTTTTTTCACGAACTTCAACAGATTCTGTCTGAAAACGACCCGCTGTCACCCCTGCGGCGTCTGGAGCATTTCAAGCTCTTTCCGCTGCTCTGGCCTGACCTGCGGCCAAACCTTAAAATAGACCGGCGTTTTGTTCATGTTATCAACCAGGCACAGTGGGCACTCTCCTGGTTTAAACTGCTCTATCTTCACGAAGAATATCAGCCCTGGGCAGTACACCTGCTCGCCATTTTCAGCCGATCAAAGGTGCGCCAGCTGGCAAATTTCTGTACCCGTTTTGAGCTTTCTGACAAACTGCGAAAAATGCTGCTAAGGCAAAAAACAGAGGCCGAACGCATAGCCCAGGAGATGTTGCGCCGCCCTTTTATGCAGCCCAGCGAGATGTACTGGCTACTGCAAGATCTTGAAAATGAAGGCCTACTCTACCTGATGGCCATTGCCCGCAAAAAGCATATTCAGCAGGCGGTATCACGCTATGTTACAACTCTGCGCAATACCAAACCACTTATCAGCGGTAAAGACCTGCACAACATGGGATACAAGCCCGGCCCCGGGTATTCCGGCATGCTCAACCACGTTCTTGAGGCGCAACTCAACGAGCATATCACCACCAAAGAGCAGGCTCTGCAACTCATCAAAACCCAATATCCCCTGTGACCCCTGCCATTGCCCAGCCTCTTTTTCCAGTTAAGCTGCCCATCGCACAAATTAATACAAAATTGTAATCTTTTCACCAAGCACCACACATTAATGTCATTACTTTCTTTGACGCATAGTCCCAGTCTTTGCTTTTGCCATTACAACAATTCCCCAGTTACCATACGTTAACAAGCATAACAGGGCATACCCTCGTATTGGCACGATAGTTGATATAGGGAAGGAAACATTATCAATGCGTTGTTGTTCATACAGGAGGAAGATTGTGAAAAAGATCGAAACCATTATCAAGCCTTTCAAGCTTGACGAACTCAAAGATGCCCTGCATGACTTGAATGTCCAGGGCATGACCGTTTCCGAAGTCAAAGGATTCGGCCGCCAGAAAGGGCATACTGAAATCTATCGGGGCGCAGAATATGTCGTCGATTTTATCCCAAAAATTAAAGTTGAGGTCATTATCAGTGCTGACCGGGTTGATGAAGTTATTGCCACCATTATCAAGGCCGTTCGAACCGGCAAAATAGGTGATGGTAAAATCTTTGTTCTGCCGGTTGAACAGGTTATCCGCATCCGCACCGGCGAAACCGATCAGGAGGCCATTTAATCCCGCTCTGCAACACTTTGAAAAAAAGTCAAAAGATTACATAGAGGAGAACTTTCAATGCGTAAAAAAACAATCATCACGGCTGTCACCCTGGTTCTACTGGCAGCACTACCGGCTTTTGCAGGCGACAATATCGCCAAACTCACCCTGGAGGGTAATGCCAAAGCCATTACCGGTTTACAGACCAACTTAAACTATGTCTGGACGCTCATTGCCGCAGCCCTTGTCTTTTTCATGCAGGCAGGATTTGCCATGGTGGAATCGGGTTTTACCCGGGCCAAATCGGCCTGTAATATTATGATGAAAAACCTGCTCGACTTTTCCATGGGGTCGTTGGCCTTCTGGGCCATCGGTTTTGGCCTGATGTTTGGCACCACGAAAACCGGCTGGTTTGGCACCACAGATTTCTTTCTATCCGGCTGGACTGGTACAGACGGGGATCAGTGGGTACTTGCTTTCTGGATGTTTCAGTGTGTTTTTGCTGCCACAGCTGCAACCATAGTTTCCGGTGCAGTAGCAGAACGAACAAAATTTACCGGCTACCTGATCTACTCTGCAGTTGTCTGTGCCTTTATCTATCCGATTTTTGGTTCCTGGGCCTGGGGCTCACTGCTGAACGGCAACGGCTGGCTTGAGGGAAAAGGGTTTATAGATTTTGCAGGTTCCACTGTTGTCCATTCCATTGGTGGCTGGTGTGCATTGGCCGGAGCCATAGTTCTCGGGCCACGAAAAGGAAAATATGGTTCCAAAGGCGAAGTCCGGGCAATCCCCGGTCATAACATCCCCATGGCAGCAATTGGTGTTTTCATTCTCTGGCTGGGCTGGTTTGGCTTCAACCCCGGCTCCACCACAACAGGCGACACCTCCATTGCCATGATCTTTGTCAACACCAATCTCTCAGCTGCTGCTGGTGTTATTTCCGCCATGCTTGTCTCCTGGGTGATGTTTAAAAAACCAGATATCGGCATGAGCTTAAACGGTGCCCTGGCTGGACTTGTAGGCATCACCGCCGGATGTGCCAATGTAACCCCGACAAGCTCTGTCATTATCGGCCTTATCTCTGGCGTGCTGGTCGTAGTCTCTGTTGTCACCATTGACCGGATGCATATTGACGATCCAGTGGGTGCTGTTTCTGTGCACGGTGTCTGCGGTGCCTGGGGAACTTTGGCTGCCGGAATATTTAATATGGAAGGAATGACAGCAGCCATAATGACCACACAGATCATCGGTATTGTTGCCGCCTTTGTCTGGGCATTTGGCACTGCATTTATCCTCTTCAAACTCATATCCCTAACCATCGGACTGCGAGTTACTGAAGAAGAGGAAACCATCGGGGTCGACATTGCCGAGCATGGCGCCCATGCCTACAACGACTTCCAGACCATTCACTGATATACACATCTCTTACCCGCAGGCTCATCACCGAGCCTGCGGCCCCCGCTCCTCCGCCGCCTGCCCGGCATACCCCCTGGTTCATCATGCCGGGCAAGCGGTTTTCCTCTCTGATATTCACCAACAAACCAGCATGGCTGGACCATAATCGCCAACCACAAAAAGCTATGAAAGTTGCTTGCTGCGGCATGGCAAGATCACAGGTGCTGCGACTTTCAGATAAACCAGCATGGCTGAACCATAATTGCCAGCCACAAAAAGCTATGAAAGTTGCTCGCTGCATCATGGCAAGATCACAGGTGCTGCGACTTTCGGATAAACCAGCATTTCCGGCGCGCCGCGCACAACAAAGGATGAACCAGAAGTCCACGTTGTAGAGTCGCAGTTATAACGCCGTAGGCGGAAACTAAATCTGTTTTCTGTCCTCTGGTTTCTGACTTCTGGTTTCAGATAAACCAGCATTCCCGGCGCACCAGACACAACAAAGAATGAAACAGAAGCCCGGAATGTAGATTTGCCGTGATAAAGCCGCAGGCGGAGACTAACTCTGTCTTCTGTCCTCTGGTTTCTGTCTTCTGTAACGGATAAAATACAGCTGCTATCCAGCCCCAAATGCTGGGCAAGATGGAGACTATCCCCCTTGACAGCCAGTGACGTTCAACGACAACAGCCCGTCACTCTTCGCTCTTTCTGACAGTGAGGGTAAAAAAACTATGTGCATCTGTGTTTATCCGTGGTTCAATTATCAACAACGATACAGCCAGGCAATACTTTTTTTGCGTAGGCCAGAAAATACTGACACGTCTAAAAATCCGGCAATCACGCCATATTTTTCATCCTGTCGTCACAAGGAAGCAGCATGAACAGCCAACAGTCACCCAATTTACAATCTGATGCGCTCAAGGCAAATCTCCAGGAAACAGCCATCAGCGTGGACATCCCGTCCCATTTCAGCAAACTCCAGGAAGTGGTTGCCCGCTATCAGGGCTTATCTGCCAAACTTGAACATCTGCTCTATGAAATCAGCCATCCCTACCGCAACTGGCTGATCATTATTCCTGAACTGCGTGCCTTTGTCCTGAAAAACCTCAACCATTACCGACGGCACTCACAGGGAGCGGCCTGCTTTACCCTGTTTACCTCAATCTTTCTTGAGGCCTTAGCCGATTCCCAAAAAAACGGTAAACTGGTTTCCATGATCATGGAGGCCATGCTCGCCTATGCCGATAAGCTGATATCCTCACTCAACGCGACAACACTTCCCGTGTTTGAAAATGACCTCAACATGTTCTTTGACCGTCTCCATCAACTTGACCAACTGGACACCGAGGTGATGATGTATATGGTGCAGGGGCATCATCCCATGAAAAAAATGGCCATAACCCTTATCAGCTTTGGCAAAAACGATCCGGCCATACCGTTTTCCTACCACCAGATTGCCCGCCTGATGAAAAAAATCCTCACCCTCAACTACACCTATTGGCTTGAAGAGGAAGACCCGCTCCCCTGGTTTAAAAATGAATGCGGCGCATACTGTCAACACTGGAAAGCCGGAGCAAAACTTGCAGCTATCTCCCACAAAACAATCCAGCAGCACCTCGACACCCTATGCAGCATAAACATTGATGCAG
>RKSL01000270.1 GCA_008633435.1 Candidatus Desulfobulbus rimicarensis
GCCCAGAAAAAAAGGCCATATTGGGAGACGGATAACCCGAATTTTTTTCCCCAGTACCCTGCCAATAACCTTCGCCATCTCAATCATTGAAATCGGCTCATCTCCGGCAGCAATAAAGATTTCTGATAATGCCTTATCTGAAACCGCTGCCAACATAAAGATTTCGGTTAAATCCCACACATGAATTAAATGATAAATACCCTTCCCGTTACCAAGCATGAGAAAATAGCCATTATTGGCCATTTTAAAAAACTTAAGTAGACGCCTGTCACCGGGACCGTATATTGGAGCTGGTCTAATGATGGTCCAAGGAATATTGTTTTCTTCAGCAAATTCTGCGAGCCAACGTTCTCCCTCCAGTTTTGTCCGCTGATACCCATCCCCCGGACTGACACGATAATTCTCATCTGCAAGGTCATCACCGGGGATATGTCCGTGGATACCCACTGTAGAGATATGGACAAATCGTTTAAAATCAGGCTTATTGATTACCGCTTCAGCCAACAGTTGGGTGGAGTGGACATGAACCTGCCGATACCCCTCATCGTTTTCTTTGACCTCACGGAAAGCTGCGGCAACATGAAAAATATACTCCACGTCTTTTGCAGCTTTGGCAATGATTTCAGGATCGAAGACTTCTCCGCGAAACCAGGTTATATCCAGATCATTCAAATCAGAAATATTGGACGATGCCCGGGCTATTGCCCTCACATGGGCACCAGCTTTAACCAGCTTGCGGGTCAACACCTTACCTGTAAAACCAGTGGCACCGGTCACAAGAACCTCTGCACCTTTAAACTTCTCATATAAAGAATTATTCACAATATCTAATGTCCTTTAAATTATAAAAAAATCAGCTTGAAGCACCACACTCCAGCCCGAGTTCTTTATATGCTTTGGTAATTCGGGCTTGAAAAGCTGCAAAATTATACTTCTGTTCATATAAGCGCCTTCCATTATCACCAAGATGCTTTCTCAGCTTATCGTCATCCACAAGAATAAGAATTTTCTCAGCAAATGAAACAGCGTCAGGCTGAGCGAAAAGAGCTGTGGTTTCATTCAAAATAATCTGATTTGATGGTACATCGGTCGCAACAATCGCCCCACCTGATTTAAAATAATCCAAAACTTTCAATGGAGTATTCACGCCTGAGATGCGGGGCACAAGCAAAATATCAGAAGCACTGAGATAGTTAGGCAATGCATCAGGAGCAATTTTTCCCAAAAAGGCAACGTTATCTGAAACGCCCTGCTCTTCGAGAACAGCTTGACGTGCAGCGATTTCTTCACTGCTTCCGCCAACAACGATAAAGCGGACACGGGGAGACGAAACGACCACATGAGGAATAGTTTCAAACAACAGATCAATCCCTTGGTAGACAGCAAAAGAACCGACATAGGTCACTAAAACTTCATCCGCATCCTGCTTGAGTTCTTCACGTATTTTTATTATCTTTTCAGGCTCCGCCTCGACTTTTGACGATGACATGTCGAAGATAGTATGAACCGGACAACACGCTCCCATATTTCGCACCTGTGACGTCAGGCCGGGGCCAGTACAGATAACAAGGTTTACACGTTTAATAGTAAATGATTCGACTGCTGCGTACAGGGAAAGAAAACAATTTTTTATAATCCCTTTACGGTAAGAAAACGGGTCAGAGTGTTTTTCAAAAACTGCGGGCAAATGAAAAACCCTGGCCAGTATAACCGCCAGAAATCCGGCTTCTTCGATGCCGTGAATAGCATCGTACTTATGTTGACGGAGCAGAGATATCGCCTTAAAAAACAAGATCACATCAAAACCCATCTTGAGCAAAGACGGGCCAATGGCAATACTCCTAGCTCCGAATATATTAGGAACCCTGGTTATACGAACATTATCAATCTGTTCATCATCACCAAAAGGCAGGGTAAGCAGGTGAACCCGGCATCCTGCTTCTCCTAATGCTTTCAGAACAAAACGTACACGTATGGGAGAACCGCGCCACTGAAAAAAAGGCTGCGGGCTTATAAAAAGGATTTCTTGCATTATTACAATTAGTGGTATCCTGCCCGTAGGACAGGTCTGTTGCCATACGGTAAAACTGGCAATATAAAGGACAGAAAGACTACAGATATATTTTATATATCAACGACCTGACCACAATGATTATATTACGATATAGTTAACACCAGCCCACTTCCTTGTCAAGAAAGGATACCCCGCTCTACACAGCTACAGGGTACGGTTCCAGAGCTATATTCCACCCATTTATTTCCGCTGTTTTCCGCTAATGAGATCGCCACTTCCCCTTTGACTGCAATTTGTAATAGAGTAATCCCAGGGGAGAAAACATGAGTTTTAAAATAAGCTTACGCCCCCAGTACCCACGAAAGAGAATAAGAGTCTGGTAAACACTGCTGGAGAGTGTTGTTCTTGGGGTTATTCTTGGAATATGAAAATGATAATCTGGAATCGCTCCACCTTTTTTCAATCGGGAGGATATGAGCTTTCCCGCCTGAAATCTTTTTTTCCAAACCATATTAATAATGCGTTTAGATTGCTTCTCCTTGTCTACAGGCCAAACAGATAGAACGTTCTGTTCTTGTGCAAGTTCAACGAGTTGCTTCCCTCTCGCAGTTCTCACTGACACGCAGGTGCTACGCTCAAGCTCTGCCAGGGGGCCATCATAATCAAAGGCCCAGAAATCGCCAAAACTCAAATCCGCAAACTCAGCCAGCCCGTCAATGCATACCCGACACCGTTCTGGTCCAAAAATCCTGAACATAACGTGTAGCACACTGGTATTTCTCAAAGGATGAATCCGACCCTTCTGGCCATTTTTCTGTTCAACATAATACCCCCCAGGCCACGCCCCCCCACGAAACTGAAATTTGACCACATCATCAAGGTTAATATTACATGCACTAAGAGCTTCAAGGTGGCCATGAGGTTCAATGTTACACGCGCAATACAAACCGAAAATATATCTT
>RKSL01000271.1 GCA_008633435.1 Candidatus Desulfobulbus rimicarensis
CCTGTTTGTGGCCGTTTTTCCGGAGATAAAAAGAGAGTTCCAGGGGAGATTCGGCCCGGCCGGCGGCCACAGCTTCGGCAAGTCGCAGCAGGTTGACCACTTTGCCCATGCTCCGCAAAGTGGAATAGAGAGCCTGCTGCAGGGAATCTTTATCTTTATCTTTATCAAGGACAAGTGAAAGCGCCGCATGGCGGCCGCTGCAGATCAACTCTCCCCCGGACGGAAGAAACCAGAGACGGTCCCGGGGACACCCGGGCACGTTCGGGGAAAATCCCAGGCGGATATCGGCCTGTTCTCCGGCATCCACCCAGTTGACGGTAATACCTTTCGGCTGCGGGAGAGCGCGCAATTTCTCGAGGAAAGATTGTATTTTTTCCTGCTTTGCATCATTTGCAGATTGAGGGAGAGCAACAGAAATCTTCAGATTAACCACAGGGGTAATCAAACGGGCATAGGCATCACGGGAGATGTCTGCCAGATCAATTTGGGGCAGATTATCCTGCTGGATGGCTTCGAGTTCTCCGCTGTTAAGCGTGGTGTTTTTTATGATTGCGTACCCCAGGGCATCTTCGTCTTTATCGGCCGGGCTGGCCAGAATGGCAAAAAGTGAACCATCCTCCACCTGTTGCAGATTACCTGCTTTGATTCTGTATTGAGCGCCTTTTTGCTCAATGGGCCACTGGCGCACCGGGGAACTGTTTTCGGAGCCGAACAGCGGGGCGTCAAGGCGGCTTCCTTCAAAGAGCGGAGTGGGCATGCGAATATTATCAGCCGTGTATGATTGCAGAATACGCTGGGCTGCCTGCCGGTAGGACATGGGCTGATTGCTGCTTAATATCCTGGCGATTGCATAGCTGAATAAACCGTAGGGTTTTGTGTCTTTTTTCCCACGGGGCAGATACATCTCAGGGGTGAGCTCATGGGGCTGGGCGGCATAAAAGGCCACATAGCCGCCAAGGTTGCTGTCATCTTTGGCTGTGGTGACAGGGGCGGATATGGACGGAGGAGGGGCGGAATGTATGGTTGCTGGAATCCCGAGTTCTGATGGCTCGATTTTCCGGTAAACAATATCTCCGGCTGGAGCGCCCCGGAGCATGGTACCGGAATGGCAGCTGTCAAACACTGCCCAGACAAACGCGCCTTTTAAACGAAGCGCGAGAACGGCTTTGCCTATTTCATCGTCAGTGATACTGTTTTTGACTATCCCGGTTTCTGATTCCCATTTGCCGATATCATAGGGGAGAAAAATCTCATCCAGGCCGTCGGCCTCACGATTGTTGCCATCCTTAAGCTGGGGCTGCTGGGAACCGTGGCCGGAGAGCTGGAGATACACGAAATCGCCCTTTTTCACCTTGTTGCCAAGACTTTTCAGTTGCTCAAGTATTGCCTTTCTGGTGGGCAATTGCGCTCCTTTGATGCCATCGGCAAGGATGGTGATGTTTTCTTTGGCAAACCCGCGTTCCTGTAGAACTTTTGTCATCATCTGCACATCGTTTACAGGCCCGTGCAGCCAGCGGTGTTTTGGCAGGCTCGGATACCCGGATACACCGACAAGCAGGCCGTAGGCAGCAGGATAAGCTGTCTGGGGGCAGAGACAAAGCAGCAGACTAAAGCAGGCTAAAACAGGCATGCAACTATAGCGTACTTTCATTTACGTTCCCTGGTATTGATAATCTGAACAATATGCCACTGGTTCGGTTTGTGCGGTAGTGACAATGCTTTTATATATTGAGTTGCAGCTTCCGGTAAAGTGTCAGGTAAATAATATTCAATCTGATAGCCGTTGTTTAACCGATCAAGTTTGTAGGGGATTTTGTGGGTCAACATGTTTGCGGTAATGTCAGTAGCATAAGCTGCTGGATCTGCTTTCGTGATTGTACAAAGAGTTTCCCGGCCACCGCGATAATGTGGATAAAGAGTGTAGTTATCACTCATCATTGGATCTAATTGTTGCTGAACAGGGAATACAAAAAAGAACAGCAGGAGTGAGGCGGCGACAACTGCCGCTCCGGCTGGAAAAGCGATGTAAATTTTTCTGGGAAATAGTGATGTAAGCCAGTTGAAAATTTGCAATGGTTTTGATGGTGTCTCAAGCAGTTTTTCTCTGTTTAACCGTTCGAGCAGTGCCGGCCAGTCCTGTGCGGCCCTATTTTGAAACAGTTTGTCCTGCTGTTTTTCATCATCCAAAATAACAGCCTGTAACAACCTGGCTTCTTTATGACACTCTTCAGAAAGAGAATTACTGACATCATTTCCTGCCAGACTGTTCAGCCATTGTTCAATGTTGTTTTCTTGCATGTGGCGCTCTCAAGACAGATATTCCAGACAGTGGGCAATAAAGGGTTTTAGTTTTTTTCGGCACTGGGAAAGGTATTCGCGGGTGGCGCCAAGCTTTTTATCAAGAAAAACCGCAACATCTTTTATTGACCAGCCATACCAGCTGACAAGGCGCAGGGCTTCGGCCTTGTCTGCCTCTGCCAGTGAAAATTGGTGGAAACCTTTTTTCACACATTCCCGCATGGATTTTTGCTGAAGCCGGTCTTCGCTGGTTATCTGGTCGTTTTTAAATTTAAAATCTGAAAATTCTTCCTCAGGAGGTTTTTTACTCCGGAAATACATCAGGCGTACATTACGGGCAACAGACCACAGCCAGGTGGAAATTTTACTCTCC
>RKSL01000079.1 GCA_008633435.1 Candidatus Desulfobulbus rimicarensis
TCTTGACGGCCAAATTTTATACTTTCAGACGGTTAAGTTAGGCCGTCCGGGAATTGCTGCCGTGAACAAATGCCTGGCTTGCCCAATCTCTGCATTATGTTCAAAAAGTTATCCTCGCGATATCAATCAATCCTATGGCTGCTGTGAAATTTTTGGCATGCTCGGAGGTTTTGCTCACCTGATCTTGGAGGAAAATCCTCATTGTTCAAGGCTACCATAATTTCTACACCTTCTTACCAGCACTGTCCTGTAAATATGCTATCATTCCCTGTCTTAGAGGTATCATAAAGTAAGTTTTTGGCAAAAGTGTAATGGGGTACTCTAAATTTCAGACTCAGTTCCAGGGAAATACTATTTTCTGACGATAATTACAACGGCCCCGATAATAAGTGCTGCCCCCAGGTAGCCAGTCAGGTTGAACATCTCATCCCACCAGTACCAGGCAACCAAACTTGCCACCACAGGTTCAAGAGTGGCAATGAGGGAAGCCCGTCCCGCTTCAATATATTGTAATCCTGTATAATAAAAATGGTAGGCTCCATAGGTGGAGATAACAGCGAGCAGCACCAGGGAAAGCCAGGCCATTGCCGATTTTTCAGTAAAGGAAAACCAGGGCAGCAACAGCAGGGCTCCGGGGAGGAGCGTGTAGAAAAAAAGGACAGAAGCGGAGTACTTATCTGAGAAAAATTTTCCAAGGATATAATAGAGGGAATAGCAAAACCCTGACAGAAGCCCGGCAATTATTCCCGCCCCGCTGATAGCGGTATGGCTCACGGATGCTCCTTCGCCCTGACCGACAGCAATGAAGCTGATGCCGCAGAGGGTCAGGCAGAGGGCAATGAGTTTTTCTTTGGTTATTTGTTCATGGAGAATGATTCTGGAAAGAACAATGACCCATGCCGGTGCTGTATACAGTAAAACCGAGGCAAGAGCAGCGCCGCCTTTATCAACAGCAACCTGATATGCGCCGTAGAGCAAGGCAACGCAGAGTACGCTGAACAGGGTAAGTGGAACAAACTCTTTTCGGGATACCCGGATGGATTTTTTTTGGATAAGCAGTTCACCACCAAAACAACACCAGGCAAATACAGCCCGCCAGAATGCTACTTCCAGCGCGCCTATTCCCTGGCTATAGGCTATTTTCCCAAAGGGGCCGATAAAGCCCCAGAGAGTGGCTGCTGCAAGGATACAAAGATAGCCTTTTTGTCTGTTTGTGATGTCTGGCATGAACCGTTCTGGCAGGAATATGGATTTTTAAAAATCGGGTTATTATGTAGATAAAACCACCAGCTCTGCTGGTGTGAGCCTAATAGGCTTTGCCGGTCAGGCGTGAAATACCTCCTCCTTGAGGCTCCCTGGTAGATGAATTATAACCTCCTTCTTGAGAGTTTTTGGAAGGGAAGTCTCAAGGAGGAGGTATCTATGCAAGATTACCAAAGTCAATCACATGTTAAATGGGAATGCAAGTACCATATAGTTTGGTGTCCGAAATATCGTCGTAAAAAGTTGTACGGAAAAGTCCGCAGACGATTTGGCGAGATCATCCATGATTTGTGTCGTCAGAAAGGGATTACCTTAGTAGAGGGTCATGCACAGCCGGACCACGTACATTTGTGCCTGAGTATTCCCCCGAAGTATAGTGTTGCCGTTATCGTCGGTTTCCTCAAAGGTAAGAGTGCAATACGTTTGAATAAAGAGTTCAGTAATACCCGAAGCACTGGCAAGCACTTTTGGATACGTGGATACTTTGTAAGTACAATAGGGCTTGATCTCGAAGTAATTCGAGAATATATTCGGCACCAGTCGATTTCAGACAAACGTCAATTATCATTGCCGGATTTTGATTAACAGGTTGCCCCTTTAGGGGCGGATTAAAAACAAAAGCCCCTTCCAGGGGCTCTCACGAAGCCACCGGCTTTGCCGGTGGAGCTTCACTGAGAAACACTATGGTTCAACCCGACTGGTTAGAATAGTACCTGTCCCAAAATGGTCTTTTTGTCCGATCTCTGCGTCATGCTCAAAAAATAATGCTGGGAATATCCGGCCTGCGCTTATTTTTCTCGCAATCCTCGGAGTCTCCCGTAGAGCGGCTTACCTGACTTCGAACAAAAAACCTCATTTTTGGACAGACACTAGAATATCAGTGGGCATTGCAATATCATGGAAGCGTAACGATACTTAGCCGTGACGAAAAAAATACACTCTTTAAATGGTCTTGGACGCTACCTGAAAAAGGAGCTCGTCTCTTTGGGTTTGATCATATCCTAAATCACGGAGAGCCTGGCGGTAGGAGATCAGTACCTCTTTGGCCTTAAGTGGGTTACCTGTCTTCAGGTAAAGACTATAAAGCAGGCTGATCATTTTGTCATCCATGGTGTCATAGTGCAGAGCCTTGATGAGAATATCAATTGCCTCTTCCTGCATGTCTGCTTCTGCCAGAATGACTGCCCAGGTATTGGTCATTTTGGTGAGCAGGCTGATCATCTGATCATAATAGGTCATAATCTGGCTGTTTAAAAAGCTGTCAGATTCCAGAGGACCTGACCAGAGCGAAAGAGCTCTGTAAAACGCGTTGCCTGCCTGCCAGAATCGTTCCGCCCTCGCATGTTTAAGCCCCTGCTCAGCAAGTGTTTCAAATTGGGTGGCATCAATGATACAGTTTTTCAGGCTCAGGATCCCTTTGTTCATGACCAGGTATTTGTTGACCGGGCTGCCCAGTGCCGTTTTGAAAACCTTGCGAAGACGTGTGATCAGCGTGTCAAATTTTGCCCGAGCCTTGTCTGGTGGACTGTCCGGCCATAACTCGACCTGAATGGTTTCCTGATCAAGCCGTTGATTTGGCGTGGTGAGGAGCAGGCCGAGCAGTACCCTTTGGGCCGGGGTAAAGTTCTGGGCATTGAGAATTACTTGTCCTTTGAGCCTGATTGAAAAAGAACCGAGTATAGCAATGTTCAGCAACGGCAGGGAAGAACCGTTATTTTGGATGACGAGATCAAGCCGCTTGCCCGCCAGGGTGTTGGCCAGCTCCGGCTCAATGGACTTTGTACAGGCAAACCTGAGCAGCTCCTCCATAAATTCAGGTTCCCATGTCCAGAAAAATGCATACTGCTGTTGCCGGAAAATGGCCATGGCCTGGGTCAGATCAGGGATGGCTCCTTCATGATCACCATTGGTAAGATTGATCCAGCTGCGGTGGAACAGAGCTGCTGCGGTAAGATATTGTGAGGGGATATGACGCGCTTTGGCAATGGCAAGGCTGAGTTGGGTCATGGCCTCTTCATGCATGCCTATTCTGCCGTAAGTTGCACCGGCTATAATTTCAAAAAATGTTTCGTAAAAGGGCCCCCCTGATTGGTTACGCAGGGCACCAGCTTCGCAGATTGTTTTAAGTGCTTCGTCTTTGTTACCTTGCAGCGCAAGAGTATATCCGCGCCATTGCAGAAGCTGGCTCAGCATATGGGGAATTTTTGCTGTCGTGGATGACTCGATCCCCTGAAGCAGCATTTCATGGGCTCGGTCAAAATTTCCCAGGGCAATAAGGCAGGAGCTGCCCCACACGTAAATATACGGGGCAGTAATTGTCTGCTGGACAATCTGAGTGCTGGTGGCTTTGCGGAGAACTCCCTGCTGGTGATCAAAGTTGACAAAATCACCATATTTGCTGAGATAGTTCAGTTGGAGCACCCGTAATGAAAGCTTGTTCGGAGTGCTGGACAACGGTTCGTTAAGAAAGGGGTAGGAGAGCTCGATTTCCCGGAGGCATTCTCTGGGGTTACCGGTTAATGACTCTGCATATCCGCAAATGAATCGACTAGCTGAAATGCCGTTATGGTTATTATGCTGGATGGCAAGATCCCTGGCCATGTAGGCATAATGTCTGGCCTGATCCATATTGCAGTTAAAAAAGCAATATCCGGCTGCCAGGTTACGGGTCACCATGATGCGGGCATTTGCTGGCAGGTCATTCTGATGGCGGAGCAGCAGCTCTTCAACCCTGGGCAGCAGTAAGGCCCCTGTATGGTAAAGTCCTGAAACAACAAAATGAAAATAAATAATCTGGCCAAGTGCCAGTAACTCGCCGATACCTTCACCCAGGATATTGAAGCGGTTTCGGGCCGCCTCAAGTAGTGGCAGGACATTCTCTGGATTGTATTCAGAATAGACCAGACCGCTGAACAGGGTGAGCCAGCCATGCTCGAGAAGACGATCCTCTGGTATGGTTTTGAGCAGACTGAGCAGGGTTATAGCTCTATTTTTTGCCAGTAATTCCAGCCCTTCCTGCTGGAGCAATTCTTCGAGTTTGCCGTAATTTTTATCTGCGGCATAGCAGGTAAGGGCTTTTTCCACATTCCCTTTGTTCAGATAGTAGGTGGCTGCTCTATGGGTGATCAGTTTGACTTCGTCGGCAGGGATACTGCTCTTTGCCCTGTGTTGGAGAAATTCCTGGAAAAGATGGTGGAAACGAAAAATCTGCAGCTCATCATCTAGGGGATAGACGAAAAAGTTATCCTGCATCATGGCAAAGAGTTTGTCGCCAATGGTCGTATTACCGGTAATTTCCCTGGCAAGATCTACAGGAATTTCCTTTAAAAAACTGAGTTGTAATAACGGATATTGGAGTTGCTCCGGAATGTGGCTGAATATTTCATCCCGAAAATAATCAAGGAGCTGTGGTGCTGTAAGTCGTTCGGGCAGAGGCGTGCGCAAGGGGTTTGCCCCAATTCTTGATCTGGAGGCCAGAACGATACCCATGATCCAGCCACCTGTGGAGATCCGGAGATTCTCGGCATCTTGGGCGCTGATGTTTTTTTTCAGGGTTAGGCTGATAAGGTCTTCAACTTCTTCAGCAGACAGGCTTAAATCATCGTTATCCAGAAAACAGGTGTTGTTGCTGTAGCGCAAGGTCTTGGATTTGAGTGTTAAGGGGCGACGGCTAAGGAGAAGAAAGTGCAGGTGTGGAGGTGCTGTGTCAATGAGATGATCCAGCATGGAAAGTGCCATCGACTCCTGTTCAATCAAGTGGAGATCGTCAAAAACCAGGTAGAAATCACCGGCAAGATAGTTGTCCAGATCGGCAAGCAGAATATTGAGGCAACGATTGAGGTCAAGGGGGCCGATTTCACCCTGTCGGATGATCTGTTTGAGCTGGGCAGATTCAAATCCCTGGAGCCGGCGGTTGAAGGTCTCCATCAGGGCGGAGAGTAGAAGAACCGGATCCGCATCTTCAGGGCCTATCTGGTACCAGGCAAAGCGAAGATCAAAATGTTCGAGAAACTGGGCAGCGAGCACCGATTTGCCCTGTCCGGCCTGAGCTTCGATAATTATGGCTCTGGCCTGACAGCACGCGCCCAGATTCTCCTCAATCAGCTGGGGCCGGAACAGGTTGGTTCTGGTATCCAGCCGGGGAGGATAAAATTTATTGGAAGGAATATCCTGCTGGAATTCGTTGGGTAGCTGCATTTACTGTTCCTGCCATTTGAACTTTCTTGTAAAGAAGTGGTAAACATAGCAGGAAGATCCAGAAAGTGTCAAAGTAAAACAGTGCTGATGCTCTATGTTTTGCTGAAAACTCTCACTGGAGTAGATAATCGTGGGGGGATAATAGCATTTTCCCCCCGGTCAATATGCCATAAATGGCAGTGAATAGCATGATTTCTTCACCGTGTTTCCGGCACGCCAAGTTTTTTTAGAATTACTCCTAGAGGACAGAATTTTGTAAAGCCATACTGGAAAAGGTTGGCACCGACAAAGAGGGTAAAAAAGAGAAAGTATGTATGAACAAAGAATGGATTATGATCAGGGTCTACCCCCAGAGTAACGCTGACAATAATAAAAAAACCTGCAATGGTATGAATCCAGTCATTAACGACCATGGCTATTTCTCCTATGTTAAATTAAGTACGCAATGTTTGTAAAAAGCATCCCCGGGATTGTACAGTTAAAAACTGTAGCGAAGGCCGACAAATGCATTGGTGTTTTCATTGAATCTTCCCCAGAATGTATAGTCATGCTCACCCCAGAACAGATTACAGCCCCCGTCAAGCAGCCAGTTATCGGTCAGTTTGTAGCTGAATTTCGGACGGGCATAGCCATCGTTGTCTGTGGGGGAGAAGTACACAAACAAAGACAGGGTAAGATTTTGATCCATGAGTAATCTGGTCAGCCGCATGGTGAGCATCTGCTGGTATTCTTCACGGGGATGACTGCCCGGCGGTCGACTTGCTGTAGAGTTTGAAAAATTATCTATCTTTTCCAGGTAATACTGAACTCCTCCGGTGAATTCATGGGCAAGCTCGCGTTCAAACCCGGCCAGAAATCGATACTCAGAAGGACGAATAAAGGGATTCCGGGCGCCATCGTCCTGGACAGAATCATAATAGCCCACTTCGACGTTACCTATGCCACCCAGCATGGGGGAACGGGCAGAAGCACCCCAGACATTGAGTCGGGGCCAGGTGGCCTTAAAAGTCGCCGGATCAATACCTTCAGGTTCCTGCCAGAACCCTGAATAGGCGTACAAGGCAATCTCCACTCCGCCAAATTGCCGTGACAGGCGAGCTGATATTTCTGAGTCTGAAAAATAATGATTCCGATTGTTCTCGTCGACTATCTGATCACGTCCGGTAAGCCTGCCCGACAGTGGGTTGAAAAAGGAAAGCCGTTCCCCTTTTGTATACTCCGAGCCCTGAAAGAGAGGGGTATAGACTATGTCCAGGGCATAGTCGCCGATAAAAATACTGGTTTTAATAATATTTGAAGCCTGTTTGAGATATTCATCATCCCGGCCGATAAAAAAGGATTGCCAGTCTTTGGGGAACATGTCGTTGATAAAAAGGAGATCCCCGGTACCCCAGGTAGACACCATGCGTCCTATTTTGACATCAATATCTGCTACTGGTGAAAAGAGAATACTCAGATCACGAATATCGGTGGTCACGGTATGCAGTACTTGGTCGCCGAGAATGTCTCCTTTAAATGTTGCGGTAAACAGGTCAAAATCTCTGTTCAGCTCCAGTTGCAGCCTGGCCTCGCCAATGGAGGTGTCTTTTTCAAGCGGGCTTTCCTGGAGGCGCTGTCCTAAGCGGGTTTCCAGAAAACCGGCCAGTTCGATGCCATAGGTGTCAAAGAGCTTCTCGCTTACAGCCAGTTCGGTTGCGTGCACAGCGGTGGAAAACAGAATGTTTGCAAGGAGCAAGCCGATGCCCAATAAAGTACTAATATTCATGATAATGGTTATTTTCTCACCTCACGGGGCGGGCGTCGCAAATAGCGTTCGCTGAAAATATTTTCTTTTAAGCCGATATCATAGCGGACAGCACTAAATTCGACCCTGGTCGAGCTGCCTGAGCTTAAGTCGGTGGCTTTGGAAATGGTCACCGTGGGAAGGGTGTTGAATTTTTGTACTTCAAGGGCTTCAACCAGGCGATATTCTTTATTGTTTTTATCAATATAGAGCGTTTTCATGGGCAGAAAAGTTGTCTTGTCTATCCAGACCGTGTAGGAGGAAAACTCAACTGTATTGGGATTTTTGGGTGTATTTCTTACCACGTAAAACTCATTTGTTGTTTCAATAAGTTCGTGGGTGTCCTCGTTAATCCCCCGTCCGGACACGTCTTCATACAGATAGTTTGAGCCGACAAATGAGGTTCGTTTGTCGGAAGCGGCAATCCGCTTCACCAGATCAAGAGCAGGCAGGTAAAGCCAGCGGTCGTCATCTGTATTGATATGTTTATGCACCATAAACACCATCTTTCGGACATCACTGGGTTTTTTAAAGTAGACAAAAAAGAACTGCTCTCCACCATCTATCTTGTCTTTACGCAGCAGCACAAACTCTCGTTTGCGCTCCCGTCCCTGCGAGTCGGTGATGGTCATGTTCACTGTTGCCCGGCCATCATCACCAGCATAATAGGCTGCAAGGTTGGCGCGGTTGACAATGCTTTCAACATCAATCTGTTTGGCCTGAACCGGGCAGTAGAGCACGGTCAAGGCAATGAGGCTGCTCAGTAGAATGAGTAATTTATGCATGGTTTTTCCTTGAGTTACTGTTAAGCGCCTGTCGTTCTTGTGCATGCGCTTTGATTTCTTTTTTAAAGATCCATTTTTGAATGACTGTCAGGATCGCCGGTAAAATCCAGAGTGTTGTCAGTCCGGAATACAACATGATCGCGGCAAGGAATATTCCTACCGTCTGATAGGGAATAAGAGGCGCAAAAAGCAGTGGTGTAAAACCAACCGATATAACGATAATATTTCTAAAAATTGCCCGGGCTGGTTCCTCGAACATATCAGTAACCGCAGCTGTCCAGTCGCCGGTTCTGGCCATGGTCATCCGGGTGCGTTGTAGAAAATGGATGGCAAAGTCCACGGCAAGCCCCAGGGTAAGCGAGGAGAGTACCGCGACCGGCATGTCATAATCTTTGCCGATCAGGCCGATAACGCCGTAAATGATACCGATGGTAAAGGTCAGCGGAATCATGGCCAAAGCGCCCCATATGGCAGAACGAAACAGCACTGTCATCATAATGAAGACCACAACAAAACTTGACAGAAACGATTTCAGCATGCCGGTGACCATTTTTTCCTGCCAGACCACATTGATATAGGTAAGCCCTGCCCAGTTATGACCGAGCTGAACCGGAGCCGGATGGTCAGTCAGGTAGCGCTCTACATCTTTGACCACCCGTTCCATGTCTTTGTTGTCACCGCTTTTAAGTTGGAGCCAGATATTTGCCCGGGTGTAGTCGGGGGTGACAAGGTGCCAGAGATCGTCGGGCTTGTGGCTGTTCTGATAGGAGATAAGGGTTTGGGCCACGCCATTTACTGTTTCCGGAATGGAAAAATGAGCAGGATCTCCGGCAAAGAGCTCCTGATGAACCTTTTTGGTCACATCACTTATGGAGTTTGATTTGCCAACATCTCCCTGTTTGTTCATAAACGCCTGCAGACCGGATATATAGTTGAGCATATCCGGGCGTTTGAAGATTTCTTTCTGGTTGCGCAGTCGATCAAGTGCGTCCAGCGCTGTGGACCAGCGATCGTACCCGATATCGTCATCAGCCGCTGTCTGGTCGAGTTCATTTTCCCAAGCCTTGGTCAGAGCGTTGGTCAGCTCCTGTTCACTGGTGGTGGTCACCGTTGCCTCAAGAATTTCATTAAGGACTTTTTCCCGTATTGCCGGGGATTCGGCCAGCCGCTGGTCAAGGTAGGAGGTGAGCCAGTCCGCAGCTTTTTGCGGGGTCATTGCAATGTTTTTTCCTTCAAGGATAAGATAAGCCTCATAGGTGCCGCCAAAATGGGCGTTGAGTACTTTGTCGGCAACCCTGATTTCATGTGTTTTTTTAAACCATTTGACCGGGTTGTCGTTAACCTGGATCATTAAAATCCCGATGACGCCAACCACCATCACGGCAATATTAAAGCCGATCACCAGCCAGGGCATGCGGATGGCTGTGGTGCCGATCCAGCGCAGGTGCCGGTTGATGGGGGATTTCTCAGCTCTTACGCTGACATGTTTGCTGACCCCGAAATTATTGAGGCTGCTTTCTTTCATCAGCATGATATAGGCGGGAATAAATATAATGGTGAGCAGCCATGCCAGCATGATACCTATGGCCACAAAAATACCAAAAGCCTGTACCGGTGGAATCGGAGTAAAGGCAAGAGAGGCAAACCCGGCAGACGAGGTAAGCGAGGTAAAGAGCATGGGCTTAAAGAGATGTCCCATGACATGGACAATGGTTGCCCTGCGGTCAAGCCGGTTCTGGTATTCATCAAAGAATTCCGAGAGAATATGGATGGAATCCACAACGGCAATGGGCATGATGAAAATAGGTATCATCGAACTCATGATATGCAGGGTGTTCCCCGTACCGATCAGCAGCCCCATGGTCGAGATGACCGTGCACATGGCAATGATGAGCGGGGAGACAATCAACTGCAGCTTGCGGAAGAAAATGAGCATGAGCAGAAAGATCATCACCATGGCCAGGGGGGCGCAAATAGCCATTTGAATAAACATTTCTTTGCCAAAGGTATCCTCTGCAACCGGCAGGCCGGTAATGTAAAACTGATCTTCACCGGTACCGATTTCCGCGATTTTCTGCTTGAGCCTGCTGCTCACAGTGTGGGCAAAGTCTTTGCTGGTAATCGGCAGGTAGATGGCCAGTGCCCGCCCATCTTCAGAGACCAGGGTTCCTCTGAGCAGGGGGTTGTTAAGGGCATCATCTCTGATGCGTAAAGCCTGCTTGCGGGTGGTCGGCGGCTCTTTCATCAGCCATTCAAAACGAACCTGGCCAATACCCGCCTGCTGGATATTGTCAACATTATCAGGGGCAATAATATCCCGATCAACAACCCGTCGATCCGGGTTGTCCGGGTCTGAGAGGGTGGCTGCATATTTGCTGAGTGTATCAATTTTTTTCAGGGTGGCTGGATTAAACACGCCATCGGGATCGTGCTCGTTGACTATGCCCAGAACGACAACATCATGGAGGTTGAACTCCATCTTGGTCTGGTCATGGAATACCCGGACAAATTCATCTTTTGAAAGCATATTCTCCGGGTCGGTATCCACGTGTACTTTCGCGATAAGTGCGCCCAGAAGAAGCGTAATAAGCACCATGAGGACGGTGACTGTCTTTGGTTTTCGTAATGAAAACTCAATAAGGGTGTTGGCTGGCTGCATTGTGTACCTTAAAGGTGTTGGGGGGGATTACTCAGGATCATTGCTGCAGAAAATCTGTTGCATGGTCTGCATGAGCGAGATGATCCGTTCATCTGCTATCCGGTTATAAATAAAGTTTGCATCTTTACGAAAAACAATAACCCCCTGGTTGCGGAGAATGTTGAGATGCTGGGTTATGTTGGCTCCGCTGGTTTCCACTGATTCCCTTATCTCGCTGACCGACAGTTCCTGATCCTGGAGCAGGCAGAGGATCTTCAGGCGAATGGGATGGGAGATTGATTTGAGGAGCAGGGCAAGGTCTTCAACTTGTTGATATATCATACACGTCTCCTGGGGCCACGACTGGTTAAGCATTAAAGTATTTAATTAAAATCTAATGCTTAGTTTGTCAATAGCTATTTCCCTGCAAAATTATTTTTTGTGCCAAACAAAAAAGTGAAAATGGGATTATTGGTCAGGCAAAGTTGTCTCTATACTGTGGGGAGTATAATAGTGGATGTTCTGACTTTTGTCGGGTGAGGGCTTATCGTTAAAAAAATGGTCTATCCGCCGGGGCAGATTGGTGACAGGCTCGTTGGTTATGAGCTCATAACCAACGGAAATGGCAAGGAGCGTGGTCATGAAGCATATCATTTTGTTTCGTCGGGTTCCTCTGCTGTTGAGGATGATAAATAGTATCAGTAGCCCAATCAAGATATAGAGGTGATAGTCACGAGCTGTGACGAGTACATGATTCAGCATAACGAAATCTCCGTAATGGACGCTTACAGGGTGAAAGTGGTTGTCGTCAGAGTTTGCCCCATGCTGGTTTGTCTGGGGTTCAACTGAACAGGGGCTAAGGGGCTATAATTTCCTGCGAGTCACGTTCCTGGGGTACAGGGATGCTGGTCAATCCCTCCTTAATCGTCAATGATGCCTTTTTTGGGAAACAGCCGTAGCAGCAGAAAAAATGTCAGGCCGATAATGACCAGATACAGGGCAAGGTTGGGCATGACTCTATTTTCAGGGCGAACAAGGGCAAGTACGCCCAGAACTGCCATAAACTGGTACCCCTGCCGCTGAAAACGGATAATTTTATTGAGGATAAAAAAATGTATTGCCGGGACAATAAGATCAAGCAGCAGCATAGGGGTAAACATGTTGGCAGCAACAGCCTTGAGCTGAAGAATGGCAATAAAATAGAGTTTATTGACTGTTACTGCCAGGAGCAGGATAACCAGCAGCCAGTTGATCCAGCTGTTTTCCTGTCGGGCTTTTCCGGTGGGGAGATGGTTAAGATACCAGATTAGATCTTCACGGTTTTCAGGGGTGGCAAGTGTTTTGGCAATATGCGGTTTGGCAGCTCCGCTTTTCAGTGCCTTAAGGACTTCCTGTTCCAGTGGATCAGCCATAATAAAGAATAAGAGAAAATTAGTGGGGAAACATAAAAAACGAACAATTAAAACAGCTTTATTCAAACAGAATAGCGTAAAGTTTCAACGAAGGCAATTTTTTTGGTTGAATGGTGTTCTCTGGCGTGAAGAGTGCAGTTATTTCTTGACAAAAAAACAAGATAATATTACCGCCAATAGGGCTAAAGTGTTCCTGTTACGCAAAAGACAGTTTTTCCAGGATAACCGGAACCGTTCACATATAATTATTTTTGGTCTTTAAGGAGAGAGAGTTATGGCGGAAAATGAAGACAAAATAGAGAGTTTACTCAAAGAGGGGAAAACCTTTGAACCACCTGTGGAAGGTCGTGATCAGGCCTGGATTAAATCCATGGATGAGTATAGAGCTACTTACAAGCGTTCCATGGAAGATCCTGAAGGTTTCTGGGCAGAACGTGCCGAGGAGCTTGTTAGCTGGGATAAGAAATGGGATACAGTACTCGAGTGGGATTTTGCCAAGCCAACCATTAAATGGTTTGATGGTGGCAAACTCAATATTTCCTATAATTGCCTTGATCGTCATCTCACCGATGGACGTCGCAATAAAGCCGCAATCATCTGGCAGGGTGAGCCTGAAGAAGATGTTCGCGTCTACACCTATCAGATGCTGCACACTGAGGTTTGCCGGTTTGCCAATGTGTTGAAGAAAAAAGGGGTGAAAAAGGGCGATCGGGTTTCAATTTATCTGCCCATGATTCCTGAACTTGCTATTTCTCTGCTTGCCTGTGCCCGCATCGGTGCTATCCATTCAGTTGTGTTTGCAGGCTTTTCCGCAGTTGCTCTGCAGAGTCGTGTCCAGGACTGTGAAGCCAAGGTGCTGATCACCTCTGACGCTGTTATTCGTGCAGGTAAAACCATTCCTCTTAAGCCCAATGCAGATACTGCTCTTGAAGGCAGTGATTCTGTCTCCAGCTGTATTGTTGTCCAGCGTGCCGGTAATGAGGTGAATATGCAGGAAGGCCGTGACAGCTGGTGGCACGATGAAATTGCAGCTGAGGATATCTCCAGTGAGTGTGTGCCAGAGTCAATGGAGGCAGAAGACACCCTGTTTATTCTTTACACATCAGGTTCCACCGGAAAACCCAAAGGGGTTGTCCATACCACTGGCGGGTACCTGACCTATGCCATGCATACCGCCCAGTGGGTTTTTGATTTAAAAGATGATGATGTCTACTGGTGTACTGCTGATATCGGCTGGATTACGGGGCATTCTTATATCCTGTACGGGCCGCTGGGGCTGGGTGCCACCTCGTTAATGTTTGAGGGCGTTCCCTCCTATCCCGGACCTGATCGTTTCTGGCAGATTGTTGAAAAATTTAAAGTGAATATTTTTTATACTGCCCCCACTGTTATCCGCGCACTTATGCGGGAAGGTGAAGAGCCTACCAAACGTTGGGATCTCTCAAGCCTGCGGGTGCTCGGTTCAGTTGGTGAGCCTATTAATCCGGAAGCATGGATGTGGTATCATGTCAACATCGGCAAAGAAAAACTGCCTATTGTTGATACCTGGTGGCAGACAGAAACGGGTGGTATCATGATTTCGCCCCTTCCTTATGCAACGTCACTTAAACCCGGCTCTGCAACCTATCCTTTGCCAGGTATTGATGCGGCGATTTTTGATGAGGAGGGCAATGAGGCGGCTCCAAACGAGGGTGGGCATCTGGTTATCCGCAAACCCTGGCCGGGCATGCTCCGTGGTGTCTTTGGCGATCCTGAACGCTTTAAGAAAACATACTTTAATCGTTATGATGACACCTATGATCCTGAGGATGGTGCCCGTAAGGATGAAGATGGCTGTTTCTGGATCATGGGGCGTCTTGATGATGTTATCAATGTTTCAGGTCACCGTCTGGGAACCGCTGAAATAGAATCAGCACTTGTTTCCCATGCTGCAGTGGCTGAAGCTGCTGTCGTTGGTATGCCGCATCCCATCAAGGGGCAGACAATTTTTGCCTATGTTACCCTGATGGCTTCTGCAGAAGAGTCTCCTGAGCTGCTTGCAGAGCTTCGCATGCATGTACGCGCCGAGATTGGTCCCATTGCGACCCCAGAGGTGATCATGTGGGCTCCTGGCCTGCCCAAGACTCGTTCCGGAAAAATCATGCGTCGTATTCTGCGAAAGATTGCCGCTGATGATTTTGATAATTTCGGTGACACTTCAACACTTGCTGACCCTTCAGTTGTTGATAATCTGGTGGCAGGGAAGAAAAGTCTGTAAGTGTAGTTGTTGCGAGTTCGATTGTATGCAGTGTCAAAGCCGGGATGCGAGAGCATCCCGGCTTTTTTTATGTGGGGTATTGCTGTATTGACCGGAATTTTGGCAAATGGCTGGTTTCTGAAACTCGTTGCGACGGTTACTGTCCAACCTGAACAGTTAATAGTTGCTTCACTGGCCGGCTGTATTCTGTAAAATTTCCGGAGCAGGCCATCTCTGTATCCCTTTTTCCAAAATAGAAAGCCGTTCAGGGGAAATCCCCTTTTGTATGAGGAATGTTAGCGCCCTTTGCGAGGCTCTTGTTCCCCGTGGGCCAATGATAATGATTGGATCATTGGTGCTTTGAAGGCGTTTGAGCAGGGGCTCTATTTTGGCGGTATCTGTTCTGGTTTTGACTGGATAGGCATCAGTGGCAAGTGCATTGAAAAAATGATGGAGCAGAAAGTCATGTTTTTTCTGAATGTCAAGGAGATGAACCGGCTGGTGCTGTTGAAAAATCTTTTGCAGTTCTTCACTGGCTACGGTTTTGCCGTTAAGGGCGCCATGGGCGCTGAGAGTTATGGGGAACATGGTGAACATAAACGATAGTGTGCAGAGAATGCGTGTCATGGCTCTCCTTTGGTTGAATTATTATCTTAGACCTCTCACTGTTTGGATCATATCATACCACATGGTGGTGTGTAAATGGGTATTGTGCCACCCTGTTACCCCTGCTCCGGAAAGGATGAAGAGTGGTTGCCATGTCAAAAATGTGGGGGTATACTGAAAAATTGCAGGAAATACAATTTAAGGCCCCTTTACGAATAGAACAGCAGGATAGTTGTCATCCTGCTCTGGAGAGAGACGATGGTTGTTGCAGGTGATGTGCATTCCGAAACCCCGGAAGTCGTTGTCGAGTTTTTGGCGAATATCATGCCGTTTAATGAGTTGGACAGCGAAAAACTCCATGAGGTTGCCCGGCATGTCAAAGTGGATTTTTTCCCCAAGGGGGTCAAGCTGCTCACCGCAGGTGAGACGGAACTGAGCCATCTGTATCTGATTCAGCAGGGGGGAGTAAAATCTTCAATCAGTGATGATGAAGGAGAAGTCACTCTCAAGGATTATCGTGGTGAAGGCGCGTATATAGGTGCGTTGCCGATAATCCGGGGTACTGCAGCCAACCTGGATATTGAAACTGTGGAAGATACCTTTTGTTTTCTGCTTCCCAGGGAGATTTTTTTAGATTTAATCAATACTCAACCGGGGTTTCCTCAATATTATCTGAAAAGTTTTTCAGAAAAAATTGTCACCACAGCCTATACAGAACTTCGCAGTCATAAAATGACCCGGCGGGGTGATGAGGATCTGTATCTGTTTTCCATGCAGGTCGGTGATATTGTCAAGCAGGATCCCTGTGTTGTATCGGTCGACACCTCTATTCAGCAGGCGGCTAAACTTATGGCCGACGCTCGCATTGGCTCATTACTGATTCATTCCCCTGAAAATTCTGAGGACATCATTGGCATCATTACTGACCGCGACCTGCGCAATAAAGTATTGGCCCAAGGGCGGGATTATGCCGAACCTGTCGAAAATATCATGTCCTCTCCTGTGGGCACGGTGTTATCTCAATCTGTCTGTTTTGATGCCCTGCTCAGGATGATGTCAACGGGTATTCATCATCTTGGAGTGGAGCGTAAGGGGAAGATTATTGGGATTATTACCTCCCATGATATCATGTTGTTGCAAGGGAATTCCCCGTATTCTCTGTTTAAGGAAATAGGGAAGCAACAGGAGATTCGTGGACTCTACCCACTGTCCCAGAAAATACCGGAAATGATCCGTAATCTGATTAAAGAAGGCGCAAAAGCTGGAAACATTGCCCGGATGATTTCTATTCTCAACGATCATATTCTTGAGCGATTACTGACCCTGCTTGAATATGAGATGGGCCAGCCGCCTCTTGATTACTGCTGGCTGCTTATGGGGTCTGAGGGGCGGCGTGAACAGACATTTAAAACTGATCAGGATAATGCGATTATTTATGCCGACCCCAAAAATGATCAGGAACGGGAAGCTGCTGAAGAGTATTTCACCGAGTTTGCCAGAAAGGCTATTGATCACCTGGTGAATTGCGGCTATCCGCTTTGTCCCGGGGAAATTATGGCTGTTAATCCAAAATGGTGCCAACCGGTAAGTGTCTGGAAAAACCATTTTGAACAGTGGGTTGCAGCGCCTGATCCGCAGGAACTTCTCCACGCCACTATTTTCTTTGATTTCCGAGCCGGCTTTGGTAAGGCCAGTCTTGCAACATCGCTGCGTCAGCACCTCAATGAGATTACCCAGCGGCAGGAGTTATACCTTCTTCATTTGGCCAGAGAGTGTATGGCCGGACGGGCTCCCCTTTCTTTTTTCAAGAATTTTATTGTTGAAAAAGATGGCGAGCATGTGAACAAACTTGATATCAAGCGACAGGGATTAACGCCGTTTGTCAATTTTGCCAGGGTTCTTGCCTTAAAACATGGCATCAGAGAGACCAACACCCTGTCACGGCTTCATGTGTTATTCAAAGAAAAGGTGCTGGGTGACGAGCTGTGGGCCATGGCTGTAGAGGCGTATGAAATGCAGATGCAGCTCCGCCTGATCCATCAACTCAATCAGCTGGAATCAGGCATAATGCCGGATAACCATATCGATCCGGCCAGCCTCTCTGATCTGGAGAAACGGATGCTCAGGGATTCCTTTGAGGTTATTGAGAGGCTGCACAGCTTTCTGAAAACCATGTTTCCGGTGGGGTAAAATGTTTGATTATAAAGAATGTATTCCCTGGTTACGAAAACCTCATCCTGCCCTTGTCAAAAATCGAGAACTCTTTGCCGATTTCAATCAGGGACGGCCCCTGCATGAGTACACCTTTGTTGTCTGCGACACTGAACTCACCGGGCTCAATAAGCGAAAGGATGAAATTATTTCCATTGGCGCCGTGCGAATCGTTAATTTACAGGTAGAGCTTTGCCAGACATTTCATCGCTATATCCAGCCTAAAAATATCGACCCCAACCAGGCGACTCTGGTACACCGGATTACCCCGCAAGAGCTGAAAGCGGCCCCACCCATGGATGAAGTCCTGCCGGAGTTTGTTGAGTTTTGTGGTGATGCATTAATTGTCGGCCATTTTGTCGGTATTGATATGCATTTTCTGGGTAAGGCAGCCCGCAAAAGTCTGGGCGGAATGATTTCCAATCCCAGTGTTGATACGATGCGCCTTGCCCGTGGTTATGAAGAAGCCAAATGTGTTGATTTTTATGGAAATTGCGATCAGTCACAATCTTATAATCTTGATGTGCTTTCTGAGCAGTTTAACTTGCCCCGGTTCAAACCACACGATGCCCTGGAAGATGCCCTGCAGACGGCCTATCTTTTCTTGTATTTGATAAAAAAATTTAAACATGGCGGTATCAAAACTCTCAAAGAACTTTATCTTGCAGGGCGAATAAGGGGGTTGATGTCGTAGGGTACGATACCATCGTGAAAATAAAGTATTTATTTTTTTTCTCGTCTTACTGGCGCAAGAGTTTGCTGTTGCATTTACTGGTTGTTTTTTTGCGTCAGTCGTTTTGCTCTTTTGTCCGCTACAGGCGACACTTCGACCTATTTTCTTGACAGAGAACTGTTGAAAAAGTATAAAACTTGCCAGCTGAATTCCCATTCAGCTTTTTTTGTTTATTGAGAAACCCTAATTTTCAAGTGGAACAACCAGGGGTGTTCCCTAAATATTTAGAGGAGGATTGTATATGAGTAGTGATTCCGGTGGCGAATACTGGAAGGCAAATATCCGGTTGGTTCTTGGATGTCTGGTCGTCTGGTTTGTCGTTTCTTATGGGTGTGGTATTTTGCTTGCCCCCGCGTTGAACAGTATCCATATTCTGGGCGGCTATCCGCTCGGGTTCTGGTTTGCTCAGCAGGGTTCAATTTATACCTTTGTTGTGCTCATCTTTTTCTACGCCTGGCGTATGAATCAGTTAGATAAAAAATTCGGTGTCCAGGAAGACTAAGGAGGGAAACTGATGAGTTTACAGTTAATGACGTATCTTGTTGTCGGGGCCACTTTTGGCCTCTATATTTTCATTGCCATCAAGGCCAGGGCAGCCACAACCGGTGAGTTCTATGTTGCCGGTAAAGGTGTGCATCCTGTGCTTAACGGTATGGCGACCGGTGCTGACTGGATGTCTGCGGCATCGTTTATCTCCATGGCCGGTCTCATTGCCTTTAAAGGCTATGATGCCTCTGTTTTTCTGATGGGTTGGACTGGTGGGTATTGTCTGCTCGCTATGCTTTTGGCTCCGTATCTTCGGAAGTATGGTAAATTTACCGTACCTGAGTTCATTGGTGATCGTTACTATTCCAATGTTGCCCGTGTCGTAGCCGTTATTTGCCTGATTACCGCATCGCTGACCTATGTTATCGGTCAGATGAAAGGTATTGGTGTTGCCTTTTCCCGTTTCCTTGAGCTGCCCTTTGAAACAGGGCTGTTTGTGGGGATGGCCATCGTGTTCTTTTACGCGGTATTGGGTGGTATGAAAGGTGTAACATATACGCAGATAGCGCAGTACTGCGTTCTGATCTTTGCCTACACCGTACCGGCGGTTTTCATTTCGCTGCACCTGACAGGTACCCCCGTTCCGCAGCTTGGTCTTGGGGCGCACATGGGTGGTGATCCAAACAATTTGTTCCTGCTGGACAAACTGGATAAAACCCTGGTTGATCTGGGGTTTCATGAGTACACCCTGCAAAAGGGGAATACCTTGAATATTTTCCTGTATACCCTGTCTCTTATGATTGGTACTGCAGGTCTGCCCCATGTTATTACCCGTTTCTTTACTGTTCCCAAAGTAAAAGATGCGCGTTCTTCAGTGGGCTGGTCACTGGTATTTATCGCGATTCTCTACACCACGGCACCTGCTGTTGGTGCCATGGCACGACTGAACCTGATGGAAACCATTCATCCCACAACCGGCGCTGAGGCTAATAAATTTATTAAATACCAAGACACCCCAAGTTGGTTTAAAAATTGGGAAGGTACTCATTTACTGGTTTGGGTAGATAAAAATAATGATGGTCGGATTGATTATGCAGCGGGAGATCCTTTTAAAGGAAAACCAGATGTCCTTAAAGATGAAAGTGGTAAGGATAAGAGAGGTGCATTGGGGCAACTGTTAGTGAAAAATGAACTCAAAACTAATAAGAATGAGCTTTATGTTGACAAAGATATCATGGTTCTTGCCAACCCGGAAATCGCCAAGCTGCCGAACTGGGTCATTGCCCTTGTTGCTGCCGGTGGTATCGCTGCGGCACTTTCTACGGCTGCAGGTCTGTTACTGGCAATTTCCTCGTCAATTTCCCATGACCTGCTCAAGGGGATTGTTGCCCCGAACATGTCTGATAAAGCCGAGCTCATGGCCGGACGTATCGCCATGGCCGGTGCTATTTGCGTGGCCGGGTATTTCGGTCTGCATCCTCCGGGATTTGCTGCCCAGGTTGTCGCCCTTGCCTTTGGTCTGGCTGCATCCTCTATTTTCCCTGCCCTGATGATGGGTATTTTTGTAAAACGGGTGAATAATATTGGCGCTGTTCTTGGTATGTTGTCAGGGCTTGGTATTACCCTGGTGTATATCTTCTGGTTTAAAGGCTGGTTCTTTATTCCCGGGACAGCCATGGCTGCCAACACCCCTGCAAACTGGTTCCTGGGTATTGCTCCGGAAGCCTTTGGTGCCGTAGGTGCCTTGGTGAACTTTATTGTCGCCTATGTAATTTCCGGTATTACTCCTGCCCCACCTGAGCATATCCAGCATCTTGTTGAGGATATCCGTGTTCCTGGTGTAGTCAGGCGATAAACATTTTTTTCTGGCTCGAATTTACCAGAGAGATAATGTTGGAGTTTTCGGCGTCTCTGCCTTCAGGCAGAGACGCCGTTTTTTTTGCTGATCGTGACAGAAACGGTGTCTATTGGTGTCCATCCGTGGTTTTCTGTTGCAAAAACGTGCTATGACCACTAAATAGCCGGTATCCTGTTTTTGTAGAAAAGAGAGAGCCAATGATCAAAGAACCCTATTTTTTACGTCCAGAGCAGTGTTGTCTTTATGTGGTCGATCCCCAGGAACGGCTCATGGCGCATATCCATGGCGCGAAAGCGGTGATAAAAAATATCACCCTGATGATTCATCTGTCCAGGACGCTTGATATACCCATTATTGCCAACACCCAGTATGCCAAAGGGATAGGGCCGATTGTGCCTGAGCTTGCTGCTCTGCTTGAGGATGTTCCCTGTCTGGATAAAACAGAATTTAACGGACTGGCAAATCCGGCTGTTCGTGAGGAGTTTACCCGTCTCTCATCGGTTGTGGATACGGTCTTGCTTTGTGGTGTAGAGAGTCACATCTGTATTTATCAGACAGCAGTGGGGGCATTGCAGGCCGGTTATAATGTTCGGGTGGTTGCAGATGGTGTTTCGTCGCGTACTTCTGAAAATGACAGTCTTGGTAAGCATCGGCTCCGTGAACTGGGGGTCGTGGTTGCGCCGGCAGAAATGATTATTTATGAACTGCTGCAAAAAGCAGGAACAGACGATTTTTCGTCCATGTTACCCTATTTGAAATAACGATTGCCGGCAGGAGCCTGCAAACACTAGGTAGTGCCTGTCCCAAAATGGTCTTTTTGTCCGATCTCTGCGTCATGCTCAAAAAATAATGCTGGGAATATCCGGCCTGCGCTTATTTTTTCCGCAATCCTCGGAGTCTCCCGTCAGTCGCTTACCTGACCTCGAACAAAAATCCTCATTTTTGGACAGACACTAGGTAATTTTCTATCTTCTTTTCCAATTAATACTTTTAATAATTTATGAACGGTAACGAAATTCGCGCACGTTTTTTACAGTACTTTGCCGACAAAGGACACACTGTTGTCGATTCTTCTTCACTTGTCCCCCATGATGACCCAACCCTGCTTTTTGCCAATGCCGGTATGAATCAATTTAAGCGGGTATTCATGGGTGAGGAACAGCGCGAATACAATCGTGCTGTTACCTCCCAGCGATGTGTCAGGGCCGGTGGCAAGCATAATGATCTCGAAAATGTGGGATATACAGCGCGTCATCATACCTTTTTTGAAATGCTGGGTAATTTCTCTTTTGGTGATTATTTCAAAAAAGAGGCCATCGCCTTTGCCTGGGATTTTTTAACCAGAGAACTCGGCATTGACCCGCAACAACTCTGGGTTTCTGTTTATGAAGATGATGATGAGGCCTTTGCCCTCTGGGAAGATGTGAAGGAGCTGCCACCGGGCAGGATTGTCCGGCTGGGTGCTTCGGAAAATTTCTGGTCCATGGGTGATACCGGCCCTTGCGGGCCCTGTTCAGAAATTCATATAGACCTGGGGCCGGAAGTGGGATGTGACCGACCTGACTGCGCTGTGGGCTGCGACTGCGACCGTTATCTTGAGTTGTGGAATTTGGTGTTCATGCAGTTTTACAAAGATGAATCGGGCACAACTCCACTCCCCAAGCCTTCTATTGATACCGGCATGGGGCTTGAACGTGTTGCCGCCGTTCTTCAGGGCAAATTCAACAATTTTGATTCCGATCTCTTTCAACCGATTATTGGCCGACTGGAAGAACAGTCTGGTAAAAAATATGGCACCAGCACCACTGTTGATGTTGCCATGAGGGTTATTGCCGACCATGCCCGGGCAACAACGTTTCTGGTGGCCGATGGTGTGCTGCCCTCCAATGAGGGGCGTGGTTATGTGCTCAGGCGTATCATGCGTCGTGCCATTCGATACGGACGAACACTGGGGTTGAATAATGCGTTTTTCGCCTCAACCTGCAGGGCTGTTACCGGGTGCATGGGAGAGGCATACCCACATTTGATTGATGCATCCAGCCTGCTTGATAAAATTGTCAATAATGAGGAAAGCCGTTTTGGTGAAACACTTGATCATGGTCTGGCTATGCTTGAGGCCGAGATAGCCCGGTTACAGGATGAAAAAAGCTCCGACAAGGGGATTTCCGGCGATTTTATTTTTAAACTCTATGATACCTATGGATTCCCGGTGGACATTGTCCGGGATATAGCCCTAGAAAAAGGGATCGGCTTTGATCAGCAGGGGTTTAACGCGGCCATGGAAAAAGCCCGTGAACTCTCCCGCAGCCAGAGTAAGACAGCAGGGTTTGCCGAACTTCCTCCGGGCGTTGTTGCCCTTCTTGAGCAGGGGATGCAGTCAACATTTATCGGCTATGAAGGGCTTAGCAATGAATCGGTTATCAAGGGGATCATCAACGAGCAGGGAGAGCTGGTCGATGAAGCCGGAGCAGGTGACAGGGTGCAGTTGTTCTGCCCGAACACACCTTTTTACGCAGAAGCAGGCGGGCAGGTTGGTGATACTGGCGTGATCAGTTCTCCAGCTGGAGCGTTTGCCGTTGAGTCAACTCGGGTTGCTGCCGAGGGACTGGTGTTGCATAGCGGTGTGGTGACATCAGGAGGGGTCAGCCTTGACCAGGAAGTAGTGCTTGAGGTTGATGATAACAGAGCAGCTACAACCATTAACCATACAGCGACCCATCTCCTTCAGGCAGCGATGAAAGAAATCCTTGGAGATCATGTTAAACAGGCAGGGTCTCAGGTTCGTCCAACGCGGCTCCGGTTTGACTTCACCCATTTCTCCCCGTTGACGGCGCAGGAAATTATCGCTATAGAACAAAGGGTTAATGAGGAAATTCGCAAAAATACGCAGGTGAAGACCGTACTGCTCTCCCGGGATGAAGCCATAGCCGGTGGTGCCACGGCTCTGTTTGGTGAAAAGTACGGTGATGAAGTACGGGTGGTGAGTATAGATGGTTTTTCCAAAGAGTTATGCGGTGGTACCCATGCTGCTGCAACCGGGGATATCGGTCTTTTTAAGATGATTTCAGAAACAGGCATCGCCGCCGGAGTTCGGCGTATTGAAGCTGTGACCGGAAAGGCTGCCCTGGACTGGGTACAAAATCTTGGGGCAAAGGCAGATCAGTTGGCTCAGTTACTTTCCGGATCATTTGATGATGCCCCTGAGAAGGTAAGCGCGTTGCTTACACAGCAGAAAGAGTTGGAAAAAGAGATTGCTGCCTTAAATGCCTCCCAGGCGCTTTCCGGACTTGACGAACTGCTTGCAGGCTCTGTCGATATTAGTGGTATTCGGGTTGTTTCCGGTCAAATATCTCTGGATTCCCCTAAAACTCTGCGTGAGGTAGGAGATAAAGTTCGTGATAAATTACCCAGTGGTATTGCCGTGTTAGGCGGTGAATTTGGCGGTAAAGCTGCCCTGCTTGCCCTGGTCAGCAAGGACCTGACCGCAAAGATCAAGGCGGGACAGCTGGTTAAAGAAGTTGCGGCAATAGTCGGAGGGAAGGGCGGTGGCAGGCCGGATATGGCCCAGGCCGGAGGGCCGATGGCAGATAAACTTCCCGAGGCAATGGACGCAGTGCCTGGTATTGTTGCAACGCTTACAGGAGTAGATGCATGAGTGCTTTACCTGATTCAAGTCGTATCGTCATAACCGGAGTTGGTCTTACAGCCCCGGGTGGGGCAAATTCCCTGGCAGAGTTCAGAAAACGGGTGATTGCCGGTCAGAGTGGAATTTCTACTCTTGATCTGCGCTATATGGAGACTTCCCCAGCCGGTGTGTGTGATTTTCCTGAAACCAAATATCGCAAAAAAAAGGAAAATAAACGAGGCACCAGGGCAGGGTGCATCAGTGTGTACTGTGCCTGTGAAGCCCTGGCTGATGCAGGGGTGGATTTCTCTGAATATGACCGGGCGCGCACCGGAGTGTATATCGGGCTGACTGAACACGGTACCGTTGAAACGGAGAACGAAGTCTATAATATCAAGCAGTTTGACTATAATGTGGACTATTGGACACATCACCATAATCCCCGGACTGTGCTTAATAATCCTGCCGGTGAAATCACCATGAAGCTGGGCATTACCGGGCCGCATTATTCTGTGGGTGCGGCTTGTGCAGCCGGAAATGCCGCTCTTATCCAGGGCAGCCAGATGCTCAGGCTTGATGAGGTCGATTTTGCCCTGTGCGGTGGCATTTCAGAGTGTACCGGTTCTTTTGGTATTTTTGCCAGTTTTCGAGCCCAGGGTGCGCTGGCAGAACATGCTGATCCAACCCGAGCCAGTCGTCCTTTTGATCGTGATCGTAATGGTATTGTTATTTCTGAGGGCGGCTGTGTCTTTACCCTTGAGCGTCTGGATAAAGCCCTTGCCCGGGGTGCAAAAATTTATGGAGAAATCGTCGGTCATGCCATGAATTCCGATGCCAGGGATTTTGTTCTTCCCTACGGCCCGCGGCAGACAGAGTGCATGCAGATGGCGCTTGATCGTGCCGGCATGAGTGCTGCTGATATCAGCATCATTAACACCCATGCCACCGGAACCAAACAGGGCGATATTGAAGAATGTCGGGCAATCCGTGAGCTATTTGCCAACTGTCCGGAGACCCGGATCAATAATACCAAATCAATTATTGGCCATGCTATGGGTGCTGCCGGTGTACTTGAACTGGCTGCCAACCTGCCTTCATTTACCGATCATATGGTTCATCCGACAATCAATCTGGATACTCTTGATCCAGATTGTGAACTGCCCGGACTGGTTGCCGGAAAAGCTGAGCAACTTGCGCAGGTGGATACCATTCTCAACAACTCGTTTGGCATGGTTGGCATTAATTCGGTGGTAATTGTCAAGAGATTTGTGGCAAAATAAAAGATTCTATGATAGTGTGGTCTGTTTCTGCAAAAATATAACCAGTTATTTGTTGTTTTTTATATAGAGGAACAGGCATGACCCGTGATGAAATCAAGGATGTTATCCTTGAAATTATTGAAGATATAGACGAAGACGCAGAGTTTGATGGTCTGGATGCGGATAAACCGCTCCGTGACCAGCTTGATCTGGATTCCATGGATTTTCTTGATATTGTAATGGAGCTGCGCAAGCGGTATCAGCTGCAGATACCAGAAGAAGAATATCCGGAGCTTGCCACGTTAAACAGTTGCGTGAACTATCTTGAGCCAAAATTGAAAGAGGCATAACGCGCATTGATGCAGCAGCCGTTCCGTCGTTGTCCCCATGATGGATCTTGCAGGAAAAATACTCTTTTGTGGTGGCTATTGTCTCTTTTATCATTATTATCTGCGGCGTTCAGCCGCGTCAATCCGGCTTGGGAGGTTCAGGCTCCATTGCTCCTGAAACCGGCATAAACATCTGGCCCCAATAGATGGCAGAGTTTCAACTCGTTATTATCGGCGCAGGTCTTTCCGGCCTTGCCGCAGGCATTCGTTCTGCCCGTTTCGGGCAAAAAACACTTATTGTTGAACAACACACTCTTCCCGGCGGATTGAATTCCTATTATCGCCGACAGGGTTTTCTGCTGGAAACCGGTCTGCACGCCATGACCAACTTTGCTCCGCGTAGCGAAAAGCATGCCCCATTGAATCGATTGTTTCGCCAGCTTAAACTTTCCCGCAAATCATTTATTACCCGAGAGCAGTTTGGCTCAGAAATAATTTTTCCGGATCGTTCTCTTAAATTTTCCAATGACCTGGAATTACTTTGTACCGAGATCGCTTCGTCTTTTCCCGCCTGCATTGATTCCTTTCAAGCACTTGTCCAGGAAGTTGAGCGTTATGACCCCTTTGTGGAGGCATCCTGGAAATCCACCCGGCAATTTCTTCAAGAACGACTGAGCGATCCTCTGCTCATAGACATGCTGCTGCTGCCGCTCATGGTCTACGGCAATGCAGAAGAACATGATATGGATCTCGGCCAGTTTGCTATTATGTTCAGAGCATTGTTTCTGGAAGGATTCTTTCGTCCTGAACACACCATCCGAGAGCTGCTGTCCATGCTGACGTCGCAGTATGAGAAATTTGAGGGTGCGTTACGCTTTAAAGCCCCGGTGACAAAAATTCTTCGAGCAGGAGGCAGGGTGGCTGGTATCCGGCTTGCGAACGGAGAGGAGATAACTGCCGATGCCGTGCTCTCCACCATCGGTATTCCCGGCACGGCCAGGATCAGTGGCTGGCCACTTGATCAGAAAAAATATATTGGCAGAATGAGCTTTATGGAAACCATTACCATGGTTCCACACGCAAGCCTTGATTCCCCCAGATGTTCTCAGACAATCCTCTTTTATAATCATAACAACGTCTTATCGTACAGGCGTCCGCAAGCTCCCATTGATGCCTCCTGGGGGGTGATTTGTTTTCCTGATAATTTTGAGGGATTACCCATTGATACAGATGTTCCTCTCCAGGTAAGGATAACCAATGCTGCTAATTATGAGCTCTGGAAGCAGGCCGGCTCCAGCCAATACCGCCAACTTAAAGAAGAGGCGGGACGAAAATCTGCCGAGGCTGCTGGGAAAATCATTGGGAATTACCGGCAAGACGTTGTATATCATGATAGTTTCACCCCCATGACCATTGAACGGTATACTTCAAAGCTTGAAGGGGCTGTTTATGGAAGCCCGATAAAGATAAAGAGTGGCGCAACTCCCTGGGAGAACCTCTTTATCGCTGGAACCGATCAGGGCTATCTTGGCATTGTCGGAGCCATGCTCAGCGGGGTGACCATTGTCAATCAGCATTTGCTTGGGTAATCCGTGTTACTGGTTGTTATAAACTGCGTTGCTGAACCATTATCGCCGGTCACAGCAGCGAGCTTCAAACCATGAAAGTCGATCACTTCGGCATGGCAACCAAGGTGAATCGTAAAAAATTCAGTACAAAGTGAAAAGTTATGGTGTTTACTCCCCTGGACAAAGTCAGGCAGAAATATGATGTCGTTGTTATCGGTTCCGGTCTGGGAGGGCTGACTTGCGCAAACCGGCTGGCCAGAGCCGGACACGCGGTTTTGCTGCTGGAACATCATACTCAGCTGGGCGGTCTGGCCACCTGGTTTAAACGGGGAGGGCATACCTTTGATGTCTCGCTCCACGGTTTTCCATACGGTATGGTCAAGACCTGTAAGAAATACTGGTCAAAGGAGATCAGAGATTCCATTGTTCAGCTGAACAATATTGTCTTTGACAATCCACAGTTTTCCCTGACCACGACCTTTTCAAAAGACGATTTCACCCGCATCCTCCATGAGCAGTTTACACTTGACCGGGTCACCGTGGATGATTTTTTCAACACTGTCCGGGCAATGAATTTTTATGACGACCTGGGCATGACGACCAGGGAGTTGTTTGAAAAGTTTTTTCCGGGGCGCAGCGATGTGCACCGCCTGCTCATGGAACCTATAACCTATGCAAACGGTTCAACACTTGATGAACCTGCCATAACCTATGGCATTGTTTTTTCAAATTTTATGAACCGGGGAGTGTTTACCTTTGAAGGCGGCACAGATCGGTTAATCGGCATGATGGCTACGGATCTGCAGCATAACGGCGTGACTCTCTGCACCGGGGCAAAGGTTGAGCGGATTATCGTTGAAAACGGCAAAACAAAGGGCGTTGTGGTTGGAGATCGGGAAATTTCTGCTTCTGCTGTGGTTTCCAACTCCGGCATTACCAACACCATTGATAACCTTGCCGGTCGAGACGCATTCAGCGATGATTTTCTTTCCCGGTTTGATAAGGTGGTGGTGAATAATTCGTCCAGTCAGGTCTATTTTGGTATTCGTAAAGGGGAAGCTTTTGATGATGTAGGTGATCTGCTTTTTACCTCCACAGCCAAGGAATTCTCCTCGGAAGAAATGCGCAGGATGGATACAAAAAGCCGCACGTTTTCAGTCTACTATCCCAAAACACGTCCGGATGCACCCGACTATACTGTGGTCGCCTCCATGAATGCCAACTATGCTGACTGGGCTGATCTGGATGAGCAGGCGTATGGTCGCGCCAAAGAGGAGATGGTTGAGCGTTGTTTTGATGATCTTGAGCGGTATATTCCTGGAATAAGAGATAAGGTCGATACCATAGAATCGGCTACTCCTCAGACATTTAACCGATATACCCTGCACACTGAAGGCACCTCATTTGGCACCAAGTTTGAAGGGCTGGATATCTCGCGCACTATTTTTAAGGAAGTGGGCGGGTTGTTCCATGTTGGCTCTGTGGGGATTATCATGAGTGGCTGGCTGGGGGCAATAAATTACGGGGTTATTGTGGCCAATGATGTGGATGCCTATGTGAGAAGTTGAAATCAACCGACAAACGGTTGCTGTGAGCGGAAATTTTATGGACAACGATTTTTCAGGGCAAAAGGCTGTGGTTACCGGGGCAACCCGAGGGCTTGGCAGGGCTATTTCTGAGGCATTACTGGCCAGGGGGGGCAGCGTTATCGGGGTCTACGGTGGCAATGATGAAGCTGCAGCAGAATTCAAGGCCTCCTGCGGTTCCGGGACTGCCCAGTTGACACTGCATAAGCTTGATGTCTGTGATTATGCAGCAGTTGAAGCCTTCTATCAACAGGTGGAGACGAGTTTTGATACCATAGATATTCTGGTCAACAATGCAGGAATTCGCCGTGATGGTGTTTTGGCCATGATGAAACCCGAAGACTGGCAACGGGTGATTGATGTCAATTTGACAGGTGGCTACGTTATGGCCAAGTTTGCGGTGCAGTTGATGATGAAGCAAAAATATGGTCGTATCGTTTTTATGACCTCACCCATGGGGCACCTCGGCTTTGCCGGACAGGCAAATTATGCGGCTTCCAAGGCCGGCCAGATAGGGCTTATGAAGTCACTCTCCAAAGAGGTTGCCAAACGAAAAATTACGGTGAACTGTGTATCTCCAGGATTTATACAAACGGATTTCCTTCAGGATTTGACTGAAAGCCAGTATAAAGAGTATAAGAAGATGGTGCCGGTAAAACGTTTCGGCACTCCTGAGGAGGTAGCTGACGCTGTTCTCTTTCTGGCAGGAAAATCCGCTGCATATATCAATGGGTCAGTTCTGGAAGTGACAGGTGGCCTGTAGGAGCACAAATGAAAAAAAAGTATGAATTTATTACGAGCAGGATCCCGCACAGAGATCCTTTTCTCTGGCTTGACCGGGTGATGGAACTCACCTGTAAAGAGATTTGTGCAGAAAAAACACTCTCTCCGGATCTGCCGCTGTTTGATGGTCATTATCCTGAATACCCGCTGATGCCGGGGGTTCTGCTCTGCGAAGCTGTTTTTCAGGCTGGAGCGCTGCTGATTGGTGAGCTGATCAAAGAAGGTGAGAAGACTGTCGGCGTGCCGGTATTGACCCGAATTATCGGGGCAAGGTTCAAGCGTGAAGTCCGTCCCGGTGATACTATTACCATTAAGGCCGCGCTCAAAGAAAAACTTGGATCTGCCTGGTTTCTCAAGGGGAGTGTTCGGGTTCGGGGTAAGGTGGCTGTTCAGGTGGAATTTGCCTGTGCTTTAAAGGCGTGAGTCTTTGCTGATTCGTTATGGATTTTCTCAATTTTGACAGTAAAAGAATAATAATCTTTGGCCTTGCCAATAAAAAATCGGTGGCCTGTGCTATTGGCCGTGTACTGATCAAAGCCGGTGCCGAGGTCATCCATGTCGTGCGCAGTGAAGAGCGGGCCAAAACTGCCCGGAAACTGTTTCCGGAAAGCCGGGTATTTTGTTGTGATGTGGAAGAAGAAGAGCATATTATTCGAGTACGCGATGAGATTGCCGATACAATTGGTGGGCCTATTGCAGGTATCGTTCACTCCATAGCCTTTGCCAACTATTCAGAAGGGCTGAAACCCTTTCACGAGACGGTCAAAAAAGACTTTCTCCAGGCAGTGAATATTTCCTGTTTTTCACTCATTGCCATTGCCAACCATTTTAAGGATTTGCTGGCCAGTGATGGTTCGGTGGTTACCATCTCTATTTCCACAACCAGAATGGCTGCAGAAAACTATGGCTACATGGCACCTGTCAAAGCAGCGCTTGAGTCATCGCTTTGCTTTCTGGCTAAATCTTTTTCCAGTTTTTCAACGGTTCGATTTAACGCTGTTTGCCCTAGCTTGCTCAAAACTTCTGCTTCTGCGGGTATTCCCGGCTATATAGATTCGTACCTGTTTGCAGAAAAGGCAATTCCCCGTAAAAAAGCGCTTAAAACGAGTGAGGCCGCAAACGTGGCTGCTTTTCTTCTCTCAGACAGATCGTCCGGCATTAACGGCCAGTCATTGGTGGTGGATGCCGGTATGGGGCTGAACTATTTTGATGCCGAAATTGTCCATAAGGCGGTGAGCTGATGGCTGGTGAAGAGTTACATCTCGTGTCCCGTTTGATTCAGGTAATCAGGCATGCCATTGCGGTGTTCATGGCAAAAGAGACCCCGCTGTATGTAAAAGCAGTTCTTGCCGGCGGATTAGTCTATATTCTTTCACCATGGGATATTATCCCTGAATGGCTGCCGGTTATCGGTGTTCTTGATGACTTTGCCCTGGCAGCCCTGCTTCTTTCCTGGGCCGGAAGATTTCACGTCCAAAAGTGAATGTTCGGTCTGCTTATGAATTCTTTCTCCCTGCTGTGATATCTTGAAGTATTCCCGCGTTTGTCTCCATGCTTTTGGTTATGAGCTGCCACCCAATGTGGTGACCTCTGATGATTTGGAAGTACGCCTTGCCTCCGTGTATAAACGGCTTAAACTTCCGGAAGGACGACTTGAGCTGATGAGTGGAATCCGCAGCCGTCGGTTCTGGCCGCACGGAACCAAACCAAGTCAGGGGGCTATTGCTGCCGGACGCAAGGCTTTGCTTGCCTCTGGTGTTGATCCGCTGGAGATCGATTTTCTGGTCTTCACCTCTGTGAGCCGGGATATGATGGAGCCGGCCACTGCAGCTTTTGTCCATCGTAGCCTGGGGCTAGGCACTCAATGCCAGATATTTGATCTTTCCAATGCCTGCCTGGGTTTTCTGAACGGCATGATCATGCTGGCCAACATGATTGAACTTGGCCAGGTTCGCTATGGGCTTGTCGTGGCCAGTGAGACTGCAGAAGAGCTGGTGAGTTCGACCATTGATCAGTTGCTCACTGACCCAACGCTGACCAGAAAAACCCTCAAGCCTGCCTTTGCTTCACTGACCATCGGTTCCGGAGCCGTTGGCCTGGTGATGGGGCAGAAAAAATGTAAAGATACCGGGCATCGCCTCAGAGTTGGAGTCTGCAGAGCCAATACCCGCCATAATGATTTATGTCAGGGCGGACAAAATGCCGAACAGGGTACCCTTATGTCCACGGATTCGGAACTCCTGCTCACCGAGGGAATTGCCACCGCCCGGATGTGCTGGCAGGCGTTTCTTGAAGAATCGGGCTGGAAAAAAGAGCGTATCAGCAGTTTCTTCTGTCATCAGGTGGGGCGTGCCCATGCGCAGCTCCTCTTTTCAACCCTGGAGCTTGATCCGGAAAGAAATTTTGAAACTCTGCCAGTCCTTGGCAACGTTGGTTCTGTTTCAGCCCCGATAACCCTTGCCATGGGTATTGAAAAAGGAAGACTCAGATCTGGCCAACATGGTGCCATACTGGGGATTGGATCTGGTATTAACGCCTTGATGCTGGGCATAGAGTGGTGATGGCAGAACTCGCCCAATATCCGTTTACCCCGAAATCTATCCGGGTTGAAGGTGGTCATACCATGGCCTATCTGGATGAGGGGACAGGGCCGGTTGTGGTCATGGTTCATGGAAATCCGTCCTGGTCATATCTGTACCGGAATGTGGTGACTGCGCTCAGTAAGGGGTACCGTTGTATTGTCCCGGATCATCTGGGCTGTGGCTTTTCTGATATACCGCAGCAGTATCCTTACCGGCTTGCAAATCACATAAATAATCTGGAACTGCTGCTGGATCATCTTCACGTTACTGGATGTGTATTGATGGTTCATGATTGGGGCGGAGCCATTGGCATGGGGTGGGCTGGCCGGTATCCCGAGCGGGTTCAGGGTGTGGTGGTTTTGAATACCGCAGCTTTTCACTCATCCCGGATTCCCTTTCGTATCAGAATCTGTCGTTGGCCTCTGCTTGGTGCGCTGCTTGTGCGTGGTGTAAATGGTTTTGCCTGGCCGGCCACCTTTATGGCTGTGGAAAAGAAAATGGCACCAGAAGTGGCTCAAGGATTTCTGGCTCCATACAACAACTGGAACAGCAGAGTGGCTGTGCATAAATTTGTCCAGGATATTCCCCTCCATGTGACCCATCCCTCCTGGGATACCCTGACCGAAGTAGAATCCTCCCTCCGCCGATTACAAGACAAGCCAATGCTCATCTGCTGGGGCGGACGCGATTTTTGTTTTGATTTCTCCTTTTATCAGCAATGGCAAACCCGGTTTCCCGAGGCGTTAAGCAGGTGTTACTGGCAGGCCGGACATTATGTGCTTGAAGATGCTTTCACCGAGGTTATGGCAGACATGATTCCTTTTCTGGAAAGGTGTAATGGCTGAGTGGAATATCGCTGCCGCACTGAACCGGGTTGCTGCAAAGCAGCCTGAACAGACCGCTGTTGTCACCGGGAAAAACGGGAAGTATCGCCAATGGACATTTGACCAGCTTCTTGAGCGCAGTAATGGCTATGCCGCTTTTTTACAGCAAAAAGGGGTGAAAAGGGGGGATCGGGTCATGCTCATGGTTCGCCCCTCAATGGAATTTATCAGTCTGAGCTTTGCCCTGTTTCAGCTTGGCGCTGTCGTTATCCTTATTGACCCCGGCATGGGATATACAAATCTTCTGCGTTGTATCGGTGCGGTTCGTCCCGAAGTCCTGGTGGCCATACCCCAGGTGCAGATTTTTTCCCGTGTGTTCAGAAAACCCTTTGCAACGGTGTGCATCCGGATTTGTGCAGGTCATTCATTTGGGCTGCTTGGCAGCTCCCTTCAGACAGTCAGTGTTGCAAAGGATACAGAATCAGTTCCGGCAAAGGTTGATCGGGATGAACTGGCTGCAATCATTTTCACCACAGGTTCCACAGGCCCGCCCAAGGGGGTTCAGTATAATCATGGGACCTTTCACAGCCAGCTTGGACTGATTAAAGAGTATTATCAAATCGGTCCGGGCGATGTGGATCAACCCGGTTTCCCTTTGTTTGCCCTTTTTGCCACCGCCCTTGGTGCAACCGCTGTTATTCCGGACATGGATCCCACCCGTCCGGCCCAGGTTGATCCTGAAAAATTTGTACGCTCGATCCTCGACTGGCAGGTGAGCTATTCTTTTGGTTCTCCGGCCATCTGGAATGTTGTGAGCCTCTATTGCCTTGAGCAGGGTGTACAACTGCCGGTACAGAAGATTCTCATGGCAGGTGCCCCGGTATCCGGTGAGTTGATTCAAAGAGTGCAGCAGATACTTCCTCAATCTGGAGAAATTCATACCCCCTACGGTGCAACAGAATCACTCCCTCTGGCTTCAATAACCGGTAAGGAAATTCTTGCCGAGACCTGGCCACAAACGAGATTGGGCCGGGGAGTCTGTGTGGGGAGGCCTCTTCCCGGTATGGTTGTTGAAATTATTCGTCCCTGTGCAGGAGTTCTTGAAAACTGGAGCGATGCTGAAATATTACCAGTAGGCGAGATTGGCGAGATTATTGCTCAAGGTGCAGTTGTTACCAGGGCGTATGATCATAATGAACAAGAAACCCGGATGGCAAAGATTTATGATGGGAAGGTTATCCGTCACCGCATGGGTGATATGGGCTATCTTGATACACAGGGACGGCTTTGGTTTTGCGGTAGAAAAGCGCATCGGGTGTTATCGGCACACGGAGTTATGTATACAATCTGTTGTGAGGCACCTTTTAATGAACACCCTGCCGTGTTCAGAAGCGCGCTGGTTGGTGTTGGCCCGGTGCATGCGCAATTGCCGGTATTAGTCGTTGAACTGTCTACACCGACAGATGAAGCGACACTGTTTGCAGAGTTACGAGCCATTGCCGAAACCAATCCGTTGACCGAAGATATTGCCACCTTTTTTGTTCATCCGGGGTTTCCTGTGGATATCCGGCACAATGCCAAAATTTTCCGTGAGAAACTGTCGTTATGGGCAGAAAAAAAGGTTCAAGCCCGGAGTTGTGATGAGCAGACATGACGATGAGAATGGTTGTGGAGGTTCCATGAAACAAGTGCTTGTTACTGGAGGTGGCGGGTTTATCGGGCTGGCTCTTACCCGTGCGCTAAGGGAACGTGGTGTTTGCGTCAAGGTCTTTGGCAGGCAGTATTATCCAGCGGTGGATGCGCTCGGGGCAACGTGCATTCAGGGCAATATCTGTGATCTGGAGGCTGTTACTAGAGCTGCATCCGGTTGTGATACAGTTTTTCATGTTGCAGCAAAGGCGGGCATATGGGGAGCGTTTGCCAGCTATTATGCTGTCAATGTACTGGGCACGTTGAATGTGATCGCGGCCAGTAAATATCAAAATGTGCGAGCGCTTGTTTATACATCTTCTCCGTCAGTGGTCTTTGATGGAAGAGACCTACTTGGGGTTGATGAAGAAACTCCGTACGCGAGGAAGTCACTCTGCCATTACGGGACAACGAAAATTATTGCAGAAAAACAGGTGTTGCAGGCAAACTGTGAGAAGCTGAAAACAGCTGCAATCAGACCTCATCTCGTCTGGGGGCCTGGGGATACAAATCTGATACCACGGCTTGTTGCTCGCGGTGAAGCAGGGAAACTACGAATTATCGGAAACGGTGATAATCTTGTCGACATCGCCTATATAGATAATGTGGTTTATGCACATATCCTTGCGGCAGAAAATCTGGCGACAACAAGAACAGCTGAGGGAGAGGCATTCTTCATAGGTCAACAGGAACCGGTTATCCTTTGGGACTGGATAAATGATCTCTTTGTCCGGCTGGGGATGGCAACGGTCGAGAAGAGGATGAGTTTAGCGGTGGCACGCATGGCAGGACGCATTCTTGAGATCGGTCAGGGGGTGATTCAGTCGGAGCATGAACCCCGAATGACCCGTTTTTTAGCAGAACAACTCGCGCTTTCGCATTATTTTACTAAAAATAAGGCCTGTCGACTTTTAAATTATCAGGAACAGGTTTCAACTGAAGAAGGTATGGTCAAATTGGTGCGTTGGTTAAAAGATGGTTAAAAATTAATAAGGTTTTAGAACGCCGTGTACAGGCCACGACAACGTGCGTTAAGGAATTGTTTTCAAAGTGCAAGGGAAATAGTGTTTTGAATCCAGTGGAGGGGTAAGAGGAAGGAGAGGTCACAGATTTACAGGTGGAGTCTCAAAGGCTGTATTAAAGCCTGCTGTAGAGTATTATAAGTATTTTTGATTTCCGAGAGTGTTGAGTTGTCAAACGCGTGAAGCTGGGGAATAAGTGGGTTTGGCAAGATTTAGGGAAATTCAGTGAAGAGAAAAAAGATTTGACAGGAGTTCGTTTTTTCAGTAGGTATCATCACGTGAGCTGAACCACCATTCACTTTGCAAGGTAATAATTTAATATTTTTTAAGTCATTGGGAGCGGTTGCATGATTACAGTTGACATCACAATGGTCCTTCACATCATCAACATGGTTGTGTTGATGGCAGTCCTGAACATTCTTCTCTATAAACCTATTTTAGGAATGCTTGAAAAGCGGCAGGGAAAAATGGATGCATTGCGCACTGATGTTGAGCAATTTGAGCAGAATGCTCGGCATCGTCAGGAAGAAGTAGACAAGAAAATGCGTGAGGCAAGTGCCAAAGCCAAGAAGGCACTTGACGGAGCCAGGAACGAAGCTTCAGCTGCGGGAGCAGAAAAAATAGCTGCGATTCGCCAGGAATCGGATGAAGCTAAAGAGGAGCAACTAGCTGATGTGAAAGCACAGTTTGAAGCTGCCCGTAAGGAGCTTTTGGATAATGCTGCTGGGTTTGCCCAGGAAATGGCTGGAAAGATACTTGGAAGGAGTCTGAAAGCATGAGATCTAAAATTCTTAAAATTGCAATGGCTGCGGTGCTGGCAATTGTTCTAGGGGTTGCGCCAAGTGTCCTTGCCTCCGGGCATGAAGCTGCAGAAGCGAGCCATGCTGCAATTAAAACAGTGATCCACAAGGCGGAAGCTGTTTCAGCTAATCCGCATGCGGCAACTACTGCTGTTATGCATAAAACGGTGGAAGACGCAGGGGAACACGCCACGGCAGGTCACGATGCAGCCGTGGAGGGAGAGGGGCATGGTGGAGGTCATCACGCTCCCATGATAACAGCTGTAAAATTGAAGGATTTATTCTGGCGTACCATGAACTTCATGGCGCTGGTTATTATTCTTGTCAAGTTTCTTGCCAAGCCGATTGCCGGTGGGCTCGCCGGACGTCGTAAGGGTATACAGGAAGAAATTGATGCGTTAACTGCCAAGCGTGAAGAGGCAGAGCGTTCATATAAAGAGTTTGAGGCTCGCCTGGCTGGGATGGAAAAGGAGATGGAAACGGTCGTGGAGAAGGCCATTGCCATGGCTGAAGACGAGAAGACCAGAATCCTTAAAGAAGCTGAAGAGTCAGCTGAAGATATTAAACGCCAGGCGGAAGCTGCAGTGAATGCTTCTGTTGTCGAAGCTAAGCGTTCCTTGCAGGTTGAGGTTGCCGAGCAGGCTGCAGTTATGGCAGAGGAGTTGATCGTAAAGAATCTGACAGCAAAGGATCAGGTTGCGATTACTGAACAGTATCTTGAAAAAGTAGGTGCGGTACAGTGAAACAGATAATTTTAGCAAAACGGTACGCCAAGGCGATATTCTCGCTGGGTAAGGAGCAGGGTAAAGTTGATGCCTATGCCAAGACTCTCAATGCGATAGCAGGTCTCTTTGAAGATCAGAAGCTTGGGCTTGAGGATGCTTTGGTCAATCCGATGTATCCACTAGAAGCGCGCCATAAAGTGATGGCTAATGTCGCTAAATCAGCTAAGGCTGACAAGATAATGACCACTTTTCTTGATCTTTTGGTCGAAAAGAAAAGGGTTGATGTCCTGCCTGAGATAGCTTTTGCAGTGCAGGAGATGGTTGACCTTGAAGACAATGTCAGTCATGGTTCAGTTGTCTCTGCAGTGAAGCTGGATAAAAAATTGCTCGGTAAAATTCAAGCAACGCTTGAGAAAATAACAGGAAATAAGGTAATTCTTGAAACACAGGTTGATCCTTCCATAATCGGCGGAATTGTTGCCAAGGTCGGAGATCTGGTGTTGGACGGAAGTATACGAACGCAACTTAATGGATTAAAAGAATCTATCAAGGGGAGAGAATAGTCAAATGCAGATCAAAGCCTCAGAAATCAGTCAGATCATTAAGGATCAAATCGCCGGTTACGAAAGTGACGTCGATCTGAAAGAAACCGGAACCATCCTGTCCGTTGGTGACGGTATCGCCCGTGTTCATGGTGTTGAAAATTGTCAGGCCATGGAGCTTCTCGAATTCCCTGGCGGAATTATGGGACTCGCGCTTAACCTTGAAGAAGATAACGTTGGTGTTGCTGTTATGGGCAACGTTCGTTATCTGAAAGAAGGTGATATTGTTAAGCGTACCGGAAAAATTGCCGAGGTACCTGTTGGACCTCCTCTTGAAGGTCGTGTTGTAGACGGTATTGGCCAGCCTATTGATGGTAAAGGACCACTTGAAGGTGCAGAGTCTCGTAAGATGGAGGTTCTTGCCCCCGGTGTTATTGCTCGTAAAGGTGTTCATGAGCCTTGCTATACAGGGTATAAAGCTGTTGATGGTATGACTCCCGTTGGTCGAGGCCAGCGTGAGTTGATCATTGGTGACCGTCAGATCGGTAAAACTGCACTTTGTGTTGATGCCATCATTGCGCAGAAAGATACTGACATTCACTGTATCTACGTTGCCACCGGTCAGAAAAAATCAACAGTTGCTCTTGTTGTTGAAGCGCTTCGTAAGCATGGTGCCATGGAGTACACCACAGTTGTTGCTGCTTGTGCTTCTGATCCAGCACCGATGCAGTATGTTTCAGCTATGGTTGGTTGTGCCATGGGCGAGTATTTTCGTGATAATGGCCAGCATGCCCTGATTATTTATGATGATCTTTCCAAACAGGCTGTTTCCTATCGTGAACTGTCACTGCTGCTGAGACGTCCTCCTGGACGTGAGGCATATCCCGGTGATATTTTCTTCAACCATTCACGACTTCTTGAGCGTGCTTCCAAAGTGAGTGATGATCTTGGTGCCGGTTCTCTTACAGCGTTGCCAATCATTGAAACTCAGGCTGGTGACGTTTCCGCCTTTATTCCTACCAACGTTATTTCAATTACAGATGGTCAGGTATTTCTTGAGCCGAGTCTGTTCTTTGCCGGTGTACGACCAGCGATCAACGTTGGTATTTCAGTATCGCGTGTTGGTGGTGCTGCTCAGGTAAAAGCCATGAAGCAGGTTGCTGGTACACTTCGTCTTGATCTTGCTCAGTATCGTGAGCTTGCAGCATTTGCAGGTTTTGGTTCTGATCTTGATGCTGCAACACAGGCTCAGTTGACCCGTGGTGAGCGTCTGGTTGAGATTCTCAAGCAACCGCAGTATCAGCCTTTATCAATGGAAAAACAGGTAACAATCATTTATGCAGGAACAAATGGTTTTCTTGATGAGTTCCCTCTTGATACTCTTGCAGATTATGAGCAGGAACTGTACGCCTATATTGAAGCAAATGAGCCATCAGTATTTTCTGAATTGAAAGAGAAGGAAGAAATTTCCGATTCTCTTAAGGAAAAGATGAGTAAAACAATTACTTCTTTTGGCGAGACCTTTAAAGCTACAAAGGGCTTGAATTAAGCATAAGGAAAGAGTGCCATGCCTGGATTAAAGGATGTCAAAGATAAGATAGAGGGTGTTGCGAAAACATCGCAGATTACGCAGGCCATGAACATGGTCGCATCTGCAAAGTTACGCGGTGCTCAGGACAGAATGGAGGCATTTCGTCCCTATTCTGATAAGTTTGCCGAGGCAATGAAAGATTTGTCCGGTGGAATGAGTGGTAGTCTTCCCTTGATGGAAGTTCGTGAAGTCAAGTGTGTAGAAATTGTTGTCATTACTTCTGACCGTGGACTTTGCGGAAGTTTTAATGCCAACATACTTAAGATTGCCAAAAAGAAGATGAAAGCTTATGAGGCAGAGGGCAAAAAAGTAACATTTGTCACTGTTGGTAATAAAGCAGCTCAGGGCTTAAAACGAACTGGAAACATTCGTAAATCTTTCAAGGATATCATGGGCAAGTTTCAGATGTTTAATGCTCGTGAGATTTCACAGGATATCACCCATAATTTTCTTAGTGGTGAGTCTGATCAGGTAGATTTGGTCTATGCACGATTTGTATCAATAGCCAAACAAATTCCTGTAGCTGAAGACTTACTTCCCATTAAACCGGTTGAAGTCGATGAAAATGAGCCGGTACCAGAAAAAGAAGGTGTAAGTGGTGCGTATATTTACGAACCAGAACCCGCTGAGATTATGGAAGTTCTTCTTCCCCTGTATCTCAATGTACAGGTCTTTCACGGGATGATCGAAATTGGTGCTGGTGAACACGCAGCCCGTATGACTGCGATGGATAATGCGACCAAAGCGTGTGGAGATATTATCAATGATCTTACACAGTTGTATAATAAAGCTCGCCAGTCAGCCATTACCGGTGAGTTGATGGATATTGTCGGTGGTGCTGAGGCACTTAAGGGCTAATACGATACATTTTAGTATTTAATCTGATAGAGGAGGCCATTTCAAATGGGTGATTCGCGAGTTGGTAAAATTATACAGGTTATTGGACCTGTTGTAGATGTCGAGTTTGAGGCAGGCGATCTTCCTGAGATCCTTAATGCCTTGTTTGTAACAAACCCAGGTATTGATGATGTTGAGGAAAATCTGGTTATAGAGGTTGCACAGCATCTTGGTGATAACTGTGTTCGTTGTATTGCCATGGATCAGACTGATGGTCTGGTACGAGGCATGAACTGTCGTGATGACGGAAAGCCCATCACCATTCCTGTTGGTGAGGCAGCACTTGGACGTATTATGAATGTTGTTGGTCGTCCGGTTGATGGTAAAGGTGACATTGATTCATCAAAAACAATGCCCATTCATCGTGAAGCTCCAGAATTTACCGAGCAGGATACTGAAGTAAATGTACTTGAGACAGGTATTAAAGTTATTGACCTGTTAGTTCCATTCCCTCGTGGTGGTAAAATGGGACTGTTCGGCGGTGCTGGATGTGGTAAAACCGTTATTATGATGGAGATGGTTAACAATATTGCCATGCAGCATGGTGGTATTTCCGTGTTCTGTGGTGTTGGTGAGCGGACACGTGAAGGTAATGACCTTTACATGGAAATGAAAGAGTCCGGCGTACTTCCCAAGGCTGCCCTTGTGTATGGTCAGATGACTGAGCCCCCAGGTGCTCGTGCCCGTGTTGCGCTTACAGGACTCACTGCTGCTGAGTACTTTCGTGATGAAGAGGGACAGGACGTACTTTTCTTCGTTGATAATATCTTCCGTTTCACCCAGGCTGGCGCTGAGGTTTCTGCGCTTCTTGGACGTATTCCTTCTGCTGTTGGTTATCAGCCCACACTGGCTACTGACCTCGGTGCACTTCAGGAGCGTATTACTTCTACCACAAAGGGTTCTATTACAGCTGTACAGTGTGTTTACGTACCTGCTGATGACTTGACTGACCCGGCTCCTGCTACCACATTTGCTCATCTTGACGGTACTGTTGTTCTTTCCCGTCAGATTGCTGAACTTGGTATTTATCCAGCTGTTGATCCACTTGACTCCACATCGCGTATTCTTGATCCCAACGTCGTTGGTGAAGAGCATTACGCAACTGCTCGTGGTGTACAGGTTTCTCTCCAGAAATACAAAGAGCTGCAGGATATTATTGCTATTCTCGGTATGGATGAGCTTTCAGAAGAAGATCAGCTTACAGTTGGTCGTGCTCGTAAGATTCAGCGTTTCCTTTCTCAGCCATTTACCGTTGCTGAGGTATTTACCGGTATGGACGGTAAGTATGTAAAGGTTGCTGATACTGTTCGAGGGTTTAAAGAAATCCTCGATGGTAAGCATGATGAACTTTCTGAAAATGCATTCTACATGGTCGGAACCATTGAAGAAGCCCTTGAGAAAGCTGCTGCTGAGAAGGCTGAAGCGTAAATCTGCATAAAGCTTAATCAGAGGAAATTACCATGGCACAGATTCATCTTGAAGTAGTAACCCCATCCGGTCCGGTTGTTAGTGACGATGTAGATATTGTAACAGCGCCCGGTGTTGGTGGTGACTTTGGTGTCCTTGCTAATCATGCACCTTTCTTAAGTACCATTAAGACAGGAACACTGAGTTATACCAAAGACAAACAGACAAAATACCTGATGGTCAGTGGTGGTTTTTCAGAAGTGTCCAATAATAAAATCACCTTTCTTGTAGAGAGTGCTGAGTATGGGAGTGAAATAGATGTTGATCGTGCTTTGCGTGCTAAAGAGCGTGCAGAAAAACGACTTTCCCAATCACAGTCACAATCTGAAAATTTTAATCAGACTCGCGCAGAAGCTGCTCTGCAACGTGCTCTCGCCAGAGTGCATGCGGCTGAGTTAGCACGTCAGTAAGCGAATACGTCACGTGTAGAGTTATAAAGGGTCGCCCTCTCAGGGCGACCCTTTTTTTGTAGTACCATTCTTTGTTCCCCCATTTTTTTTGTTTCTGTACGGATGGGTCTGAACTTCCGATATTTCTATATTTCTATATTTATATATATTTTTTTCGAAGGAGGACTAATGAAACCTAAAGAGAGAATGGCAATTCCCCGTCAGCAACCTCAAGAGTTGAACCCGGCAGAAAGAATAAATAATTTTAAAGAGGTTACTTCAGGTCTTCCAGAAGAACAGGCTCTTCTGGAAGCAAACAGGTGTTTGCAATGTAAAAAACCCCATTGCATTGATGGTTGCCCCATTCGTAATGATATCCCCTCATTTATCCGATTGCTCCGTGAGAAAAAATTCGAAGAAGCCTATTGGAAAGTCCGGGAAACAAGTACCATGCCATCTGTCTGTTCTCGCGTTTGTCCACACGAGTTTCAATGCGAAGGCCGTTGTATTCGTGGCAAAAAAGGCGACCCGGTTGCAATAGGCATGCTGGAACGATATTTAACAGATTGGATGGTTGCCAATGGACGCACAATGACCAGGGATTGTTCTCTATCTAATGATCGCAAAGTTGCTATTGTCGGCGCAGGCCCCGCTGGAATGACCGTTGCTCATGTGCTTGCATACCAAGGATACCAATGTACGATATTTGAAGCATTACCTGTCTTTGGGGGCATGCTTGCTGTTGGGATTCCTCATTACCGATTGCCCCGTGATATTATTGGAGCTGAACTTGCTGCTTTAAAGCATTGCGGTGTAAATATTCAACTTGGTGTAACAATAGGCCGTGATAAATCGATACAGCAACTTAAAGATGAGGGATTTTTAAGTGTTTTTATCGGGGTTGGTGCCCATGAGAGTAGAAAACTTGGTATAGAAGGCGAGGATGGCACAGAGGGGGTACTCCACGGCGTCGATTATTTACGTCGCGTCCTCACTGGAGAAGATATTTCGATAGGCAGTAAAGTTGTTGTTGTTGGTGGTGGAAATGTTGCTATTGATGTCGCCCGAACAGCCCTGCGTACCGGATCTGATGAAGTGTTCATTTTGTACCGACGGACTAAAAACGAAATGCCAGCCTCATCTGTAGAAATACATCATCTTGAAGAAGAAGGGGTTAAAATTGAGTTTCTTGCTGCTCCTGTAAAAATTCATGCTGAGAACGGAAAACTTTCTGGAGTTGAATGCATCCGTATGGAACTTGGAGAACCTGATGATTCAGGTAGGCGAAGGCCGGTTCCCAAACAGGGGTCAAATTTCATCATTGATGCTGATTCAATAATTCCTGCAATCAGCCAGAAGGTTAATCATGACGCTGATGCAGGAATCGACTTTCAAACAGAATCATGGGGGACGTATACTGTGAATTCTCGTACACTACAAACCAGTGTAGAGTGGATTTTTGCCGGAGGTGATGATGTTCTTGGCCCACAGACTGTAGCCAAGGCTGTGTATCAGGGGAAGGTTGCAGCTGAGTCAATGATACGGTATATGGAGGGTAAGGATCTTGAAGAGGGAAGGGATTTAACCTGTTATATGGTTGACTGGTAGAAACAAACCGTGACTGCAGTCTACCGGCTGCAGTCACGGTGCCTGGACAGAACTTTTCTACGGTAAAATTCGGACTGCTCCCTTGTCTGCGGAACTGGCAAATTGGGCGTAAACTCGAAGTGCCGTGGAAATCTCCCTGCTCCGAGTTGGTGTAAAAGCCAATGCTCCACGCGTCTCCTCATTTTTTCTTCTTGTATTCAACTCATTATCTGAAAGAATAAGAGTAATTGAGCGTTCTGGAATGTTGATATCTATCTGATCGCCATTTTGGACAAGGGCTATGGCTCCACCTCCTTTTGCCTCCGGTGAAACGTGTCCTATTGATAGTCCAGAAGTACCGCCAGAAAAACGACCGTCTGTGACAAGTGCGCATTCAGCTCCAAGATGGATTGATTTAAGATATGATGTAGGGTAAAGCATTTCCTGCATCCCAGGGCCGCCTTTGGGCCCTTCATAGAGGATAAAGACCACATCGCCTGCAACTATTTTGCCATCTAGAATTGCTTCGCATGAGGCTTCCTGTGAGTGAAAAACTTTGGCAGTTCCCTTGAAGTGAAGAATTGATGGGTCGACACCAGCAGTTTTCACTATGCATCCATCTTCGGCAATGTTGCCGTATAATACTGCCAGCCCTCCGTCTTCTGAATAACAATGGTTACGATCTCTGATACATCCATGTTCTCTGTTGTTGTCAAGGCTGTCGTAAAGCGTACGCTGTGAACCCATGACCAGGTTTCGTCCCTTGCAGGCGGGGGCGCTTAGATACAGTTGTTTGGCAGCATCTGAAATCGTGTCACTGCAGATATCATATTGTTCAAGGGCCTGGGCAAGCGTCAGCCCATCGGCACGGCTGACAGAGGTGTCTAAGAGTCCGGCACGATCCAGCTCACCAAGAATACCAAGTATACCACCAGCCCGGTTGACATCTTCAACATGATACGCTGATGATGGGGCGACTTTACAGAGGTTGGGGACTCTCCTGGAGAGTTCATCAATATCCTTCATGGTGAAGTCAACCCCGGCCTCATGGGCAATGGCAAGAATATGCAGTACAGTATTCGTTGAGCCTCCCATGGCAATATCTAATGCCATGGCATTCATAAAGGTGCTCTTGGTGGCTATAGAACGGGGCAGCACAGAAGAATCTTCATTGCCATACCATGCTGAGCACATGGCCACGATACGTTTTGCGGCCTGTTCAAAGAGGTTAAGCCGGTTTATATGGGTGGCAACTACGGTACCGTTTCCTGGAAGAGCAAGCCCCAGGGCTTCATTGAGACAGTTCATGGAATTTGCTGTAAACATTCCAGAGCAGGAGCCACAGGTAGGGCAGGCTGAGCGTTCAATTTCAGCAATTTCTTCATCAGTTACGTTGTTGTCTCCGGCCATAACCATCGCATCAACAAGATCATAACCACGATCTTTGCCCTCTATTCTCCCCGCTTCCATGGGGCCACCAGAGACAAAAATTGCCGGAATATTTAACCGCATGGCAGCCATGAGCATGCCTGGCGTAATTTTATCGCAGTTGGAAATGCAGATCATGGCATCGACTTTGTGAGCATTACACATATATTCCACAGAGTCGGCAATGAGTTCTCTTGAGGGAAGGGAGTAGAGCATCCCATCATGCCCCATGGCAATACCGTCGTCAATGGCAATTGTATTGAATTCTGGGGCAAAACAACCCAGCTCTTCGATATGTTTTTTGACCATTTGACCAATTTCATGCAAGTGCACGTGACCAGGTACCATCTGGGTAAACGAGTTGACAACAGCAATGATTGGCTTGCCAATCTGTTGATCGATCATACCATTTGCGCGCCACAGTGAACGGGCTCCTGCCATTCTCCTTCCCTGGGTTGTTTCGTCACTGCGAAGTGGGATTGTCATTTTTTTCTCCTGAAAGCAAGTATTAAGAATTTTTTCCTTGTAATCATACCCTTGTCGGGGATACTACTTAAATAATGACCTTTGTCAATTCTATAGGGAGAGACAGTATGAAACAAGCGGAAATAAATTATTGGATATCTGCTATGCTGGCAAAGCATGAGCGGGTATCTGACTTAAATATTACTGTGGGAAAAACCCTCCAGGTTGAAAGTGACGGCCAGCTTGTTGGCGTTGATGTGGTGCCGCCGGTTACAGAGCTGACACCGTTTCAGACGGAAGTCTTTGCGCTCAATCTGATAGGCGGGAATCGTCGTTTACTCCATGACTTGATAACAACCGGTTCCTGCGATCTCTCGTATTCCCTGGAAGATAGAGTCAGATTCAGGGTTAATGTTTTTACTCAAAAAGGCTATTTTACCACTGTTCTGCGAAAGCTGGAAACGAAAATACCGTCCATCAGTGGTTTTCAGTTTCCTGACGCTTTTGGAAAGATGGCTCGGGATGTAAACGGACTCATTCTTTTTACAGGAGCTACAGGATCGGGAAAGACAACATCCATGGCCGCAATATTAAACCGTATTAATCAGGAGCGCGCTGTTCATATTGTAACCCTGGAAGATCCTATTGAGTATATTCATCCGCATAAAAAAGCGACGTTTAATCAGCGTGAGATGGGTGATGATTTTGATACCTTTGCCACAGGGCTTCGGGCTGCATTGCGGCAGGCTCCCAAGGTGATTTTAGTAGGTGAGATTCGTGACCGGGAGACCTTGGAAATTGCTCTCACAGCCTCGGAAACAGGGCATGTTGTCTTCTCTACCCTGCATACAATTGATGCGGGACAGACGGTTAACCGTATTCTGGGTATGTTTGACCAGGAGGAACAACCACAGATTCGTAACCGCCTTGCCGATACCCTGCGTTGGGTAGTCAGTCAGCGCCTTTTGCCTCGCATCGGGAGGGGGAGGGTTGCGGCCATGGAAATCCTGTGTAC
>RKSL01000080.1 GCA_008633435.1 Candidatus Desulfobulbus rimicarensis
AGCACTCATTGCAAGATACTCCATGCAAAAAATGAGAAAGAATCGTTTTATCACCGATTCCTAGAGGTGTCTAGACAGGAAAACTTGAGAATCCATAGACAACTTTAACTCTATGGAGTAATTTGGATGTAATTTTTTCTTTGTCTTTTTAAAATCATCGTAAATTCATTTACAGGAAACAGACATAATCTTTTGAACACGACTCTGAAACACTCAGGATGCCGGATAACTCAGGGTATTTTCTCCATGTTTTTTTTACATGTTTTTCGCCTGCTGCCAATATTTTTTTTCACTTTGCTGCTGGTCACGTCACCTGTCAACGCCTCAGCTGAACAGGATCCCACCATTGAGGACATTGTTATCACCACCTCAACCACTAACCTTTTGCTCTTTGCTACGGTTCAAAACAGTTTCACCAAAGAGATGCTCCAGGGAGTACGCAATGGTATTCCCATTACGTTTCGTTTCACCATTGTCCTTGATAAAATCCGTTCCGCCTGGTTTGACCTTAACCTGGCAGAAATGACCATTAATCATACCTTGCACTATGATGCAGTCAAGCAAAGCTATCAGGTCGATTTTTCTGAAAAAAACAAAACTCTACTCACGAAATCTCTGTCTCGTGCCAAGACGTTGATGGCAGAACTCAACGGCCTGAACATAACCAGCCTTGACAAATTGCATCCGGACGAACGTTATGCCCTGCAGATCAAGGCAACACTGGTAGAGAATACACTCCCCCTGGGTATTCATTACGTTCTGCCTTTTACCTCCCTCTGGAATTTTGAAACCGACTGGCGAACCATTGAATTCCGCTACTGATTCCCAGATGATTTCAGTAACGTACCGACCAGAGCACCATGCTGACTGCTGAGCAACGCAAGAAAAAACAGCAACTCATCCGCTATGTCATAGGATTCTGCCTGCTGCTCATTCCACTTCTGGCCTATCTGCAAAGGGGGTTACTGCAAGGGGATTTTAATCTCCCCATTTCCAGCACTGTGCTTATTTTTGCCCTGATCAATATCAACGGGCTCCTGCTGCTGCTCATGCTCTACCTGGTTCTGCGCAATCTGGTCGAGCTTATTTATGAAAGAAAACAAAAGATTCTCGGCTCCAGACTTCGCACCCGCCTTGTTATCTCCTTTGTTTCCCTTTCCATGATTCCGACTGTCATCCTGTTTCTGATAGCCCTTCGCTTTGTTTCCACTTCAATGGATTACTGGTTCAACACCAATGTTGAGGAATCTCTGCAGGCCTCGCTTAAACTTGCCCAGACTGTGTTCCATGATACAGAAAAACGTGCTGAAAACATGGGCATTCAAATTGCCAAACTCCTTGAAAACGGTGATATTGAGGTCAATGACACAGTAGAATTGTACCAGCTCTTTACCCGCACCCTGGCAATCGCCCCACCAGGCGCACCAGATGCCTTGGCCCTGATCGGGCCCAATCTCAAAAAAACTGTTGCAGCCCAGGGAATCCGACTCAATGCCGTATCTGTCCCGGAAATCCCTACAGAGGCAATTCGTAAAGTCAACACCACCAAACAGCCTGAAATCGTCTCTCAGCAGGTCAATACCGGCGAGCTAGTGCAGGCGATTGTTCCCATCCAGATTGACAACCAAACCAACTATTTCCTGGTTTCAAGCCTGCTCATTCCCATAGAACGACTGGTACTCATGCAGGCTGTTTCAAGCGGTATAACCGACTACCGCCAGCTGGTCATGCTCAAGGCACCCATTAAACTGAGCCTGATCATCATGCTGTTGATTATCACTCTGCTCATCCTGTTTGGCGCAATCTGGTTTGGTTTTTATATTGCCAAATCATTGACTGTTCCCATTAACAAACTGGCCGAAGCCACCAGGCGTGTTGCAGACGGAGAACTGGATTTCACCCTGGAAAAAACATCTGATGACGAGATGGGTCTGCTGGTCGACTCATTTAACTCCATGACCACTGATCTGCTGGCAAGTAACCGCCAGCTCGCAGAGGCGCATGATGCCCTGCAGCAATCAAACATTCTGTCCGAACAACGGCGCCGCTACCTGGAAACAATCCTTAAAAACGTGGCTGCCGGAGTTATTGCCATTAACGAGCATGACGAAATTACGACCATTAATCCATTTGCTGAAAAATTGTTGAAAATTGATGTTGATTCATTTTTATATAACGACTTTCGTACAATCCTGCCCCGACCGCATGTGATGGTTTTGGAACAATTCTTTGCTGATCTACTCGATTCCGGAAAACATTCTATTGAAAGACACTTAAACCTTACCGTGCGAAGAGGGGAAACATATTCACTGCTCGTCAATATAACCAGGTTGATTGATGACAATCAAAAACCTATTGGCTATGTCATTGTTTTTGACAACCTGACAAAACTTGAAAAAGCCCAGCGTTTGGCTGCATGGCAAGAGGTTGCCCGTCGCATAGCCCATGAAATAAAGAACCCTTTAACCCCGATTCAGCTCTCTGCCCAGCGGCTGCGTAAACGCTACTTGACAACACTGACCCGCGACCAGGACGTTTTTGACCAGTGTACCGGCACAATTATTAAGCAGGTAGATGAAATCAAACGACTGGTGACCGAGTTTTCTGATTTTGCCCGCATGCCACGTATCAACAAACAACAGGCTGATATTGTAGAGATAACAGCAGATACCCTGGTATTGTATCGAGAAGGGCATAAACACATTGATTTTGATCTTGAACACGATAATATCCCGCCATTTTCTTTTGATCCTGTTCAGATAAAACGGGTACTGATCAATCTGCTGGATAATGCTGTGGCTGTTCTGGCCGAAGGCGGAGAAATCCGTACAGAAGTCCGACTGCATGCCCTGGAAAAACTGGTCAGATTAACGGTTACAGATAATGGCCCCGGCATGACAGAGCAGGTGAAACTGCGCCTGTTTGAGCCCTATTTTTCCACCAGAAAATCTGGCACCGGGCTTGGGCTGGCCATTGCCAATACCATTATTTCTGAACATAACGGTACCATACGGGTAAGAAATAATGATCCAGCAGGTACTGAGTTTACAGTTGAGCTGCCTTTTAATAGCTGATAAGATACGCCCTCAGGCTGGCGGCAAAGCTGCCGCACACATTCACTCAACATGACTACATCTTCCATGTCTTCCACTGTTTTAATCATTGACGATGAAGACTCCATCCGCGATTCTCTTTCTGGAATTCTTGTTGACGAGGGGTTTCATCCCTTAACAGCCGCAACTGCCGAAGAGGGGCTGGCTGTTCTGGAGCAGCAGGAGGTAAATCTTGTTCTTCTGGATATCTGGATGCCGGGCATGGATGGCATGGAAGCACTGAAAACAATAAAAAAAGAATACAGTGTCTTGCCGGTCATTATGATCTCAGGTCACGGCACCATTGAGACCGCAGTACAGGCCACGCAGATGGGTGCCTTTGATTTTATCGAGAAGCCACTCTCTTACGATAAAATTGTCCTGGCTATCAACAAGGGGCTGCATGTTGCCCGACTCGAACGAGAAAATGAAATTCTGCGTGAGTCCTCTCCTGCAGGCCCTCGTATAACCGGAGAGTCAACTGCTGTTATTGCCCTGCGCGAACAGATAGCACGGGTGGCGCCAACAGATGCGTCGGTACTTATCCTGGGAGGCCATGGTACAGGCAAAGAACTTGTCGCCCAGACCATTCATCAGCAATCCCCTCGGACTGGCAGTCCCATGGTCGAGGTAAACTGCGCGGCAATCCCGGAAGAGCTGATAGAGTCAGAACTTTTCGGCCACGTCAAAGGGGCCTTTACCGGAGCTGACAAGGCCAAGCAGGGGAAGTTTGATCAAGCCAACGGCTCCACTCTGTTTCTCGATGAAATAGGCGATATGAGCCTGAAAAGCCAGGCAAAAGTTCTACGCATACTCCAGGAACAGAAGTTTGAACGGGTGGGCGGCACCCGAACCATCCAGGTCGATGTTCGCATTCTTGCTGCCACCAACAAGAACCTTGAACAGGAGATTGCGTCAGAGAATTTTCGGGCTGATTTATTTTACAGGCTTAATGTGGTGCCCATTAATGTTCCCAGCCTGGCAGAGCGTATTGCAGATATTCCTGCTCTGGTCGATAATTTTCTCAATCAGTTTCACAACAAGGGGCTGGGCAGAAAACAGTTCACCAGTGATGCTCTGGCCATGCTGATGCGCCAGCCCTGGCCCGGCAATATCAGAGAACTTCGTAATATGGTGGAACGCCTGGTTATCATGACTCCGGAGACGACAATCACTGGCGCTGCGATAGCACCGTTTCTCAGCCCGGAGGCAGCCCTGCCTGCTGCTTCGCAATCCAGTGAAATTTATGCCCATCTCCCGTTTAAAGATGCCCGGAAACAGTTTGAACATGATTATCTCAAAAGCAAGCTACAGGCTCATAAAGGCAATATCTCACGGACAGCTGAAACCATCGGCATGGAACGCAGCCATCTGCATAAAAAAGTCAAAGCACTGGGTATTGTGCTGAAATAACAACTCAATTACGTAAACATTTCCTTTCCTGTATTGCCCTGCTATTGGGCAAATCAGCACGAGGACTTTGCCAAGGAGAGAACTATGATGTTCCCGGAATACCGTCCCCGCCGTCTACGCCAGAATGAAAATTTTCGATCCATGATCCGCGAAACCAGCCTGGATCCGGCACAACTGGTTTATCCTTTGTTTGTGATGCCCGGTAAAGAGAAACGAGAACCGGTTTCCTCGATGCCGGGCGTTTTTCGCCTCAGTGTAGATCAACTCAAAAAAGAAGCCCAGTCCTGTCTGGACGTGGGGGTACGATCGGTCATCCTCTTTGGGCTGCCGGAAAAAAAAGATGCCATGGGTTCAGGAGCTCATGCCCAGCATGGCATTGTCCAGCAGGCAATTAAAGAGCTGAAAAACAGTTCTCCTGACCTCACTGTTATTACCGATGTCTGTCTCTGTGAATATACTGACCATGGCCATTGCGGCTGTCTGAGCGGCCATGAAGTGGACAATGACACCACGCTGGAACTGCTTGCACGCACTGCACTCTCTCATGCCCGGGCCGGCGCAGATATGGTTGCCCCGTCTGATATGATGGATGGCCGGGTCAGTGAAATCCGCAGCACACTTGATGAAAACGATTTTCACATGATTCCGATTATGTCCTATGCCGTCAAATATGCCTCTGCCTTTTACGGCCCTTTCCGGGATGCAGCCGACTGTGCCCCCCAGTTTGGAGATCGTCGAAGCTACCAGATGGATCCGGCCAATAGCCGAGAAGCACTGAGAGAAGCAACCCTTGATGTTGATGAAGGGGCTGACATCCTCATGGTCAAACCGGCTGTGGCCTATCTGGACATTATCCGGCAACTTCGAGATGAATTTGACCTGCCTGTGGCGGCCTATCATGTCAGCGGTGAATATGCCATGATTAAAGCTGCAGCAGAGAAAGGCTGGATTGACGGAGACCGGGTTATGGCAGAAACCCTGCTCTCTATCCGCCGTGCTGGAGCTGATATTATTTTGACCTATTTTGCCAAGGATATGGCAAAATTATTAATGGGATGAACATGTCATTAATAACTGAAGGGTGCCTTGAAAAATTCGAATTTTTCAAGGTGGCCTGAACACCTTGAAGTAGAACTATCACCCCTTCTACAGGGTTGGCTGTCGATGGCAACTCCAGCCCTGGCTATGCTGTTTTTTCCTGTTTTAGAAACCAGACAGTTCCAAGCATAAGCGCTGCGCCACAAACATCAGCAACCACATCAAAAATAGAGGGCTCACGACCGGGGACAAACGACTGATGAAACTCATCACTTATGCCATAGGCGAGGCAGAATGCGAGTATCAGCATCCTGGTCTGTAATGGGTGGGCACGAAATATATGTGGAGGTACCGCATAGATAACTGTTGCGGCCAGAACTGCGTAGGCAATAAGATGTAATACCTTGTCCAGGCCATACACAACTGGCAGAGCAAGTGAACCTGCGGATTGATGGGAGAGAAAAAAAATGATCCCCATGACAACAAGCATGGGAATCTGGCGAAATTTCTTCATAAATGGATGGGGAGTAATCTTAAGGAGACCATTTTCCAGTTAGTGTCTGTCCAAAAATGAGGATTTTTGTTCGAGGTCAGGTAAGCGACCTACGGGAGACTCCGAGGATTGCGAAAAAAATAAGCGCAGGCATATGATTGATTTCGGAGTCGACGCTTACCTCCGAGCATTATTTTTTGAGCATGACGCAGAGATCGGACAAAAAGACCATTTTGGGACAGGCACCAGTTAACTCCCCCCGCTCTCAGGGGAGTCACTATGCACATGAACACGATCGAGCAGGGTTTTTGAATACCGTTCCATAATCCTGCGAAGTGCTGCATTGATCTGCTGTGTCGGGGCATCTGGCAATTCTTTTTCCTCTTTGTTTGCATACGCCGTGACAAACAACCTGCGCTCTTTCAGGGCAAAGGTATGGCTCCAGTTGACCTCAATGGTTTCCGGATTTTCCTCTACTGGTGCGGCCAGAGGTGTTCCCTTTGCTGCCACCTGAACAGCGTCACTCTCTGAAGCCTCAAGCACCCAGGCATCACCATTGGACTGGCTGAAAAAAATAAACACGCCAAGTTCGCGAAAAACAGCTTGCCCAACAGCTGCATCCACCTGTATCTTTTCTATTTCCGCAAGCAATGATACCCGTAACTGCGCCATTGGAGAAAGAATTTTGCCTTCTTTTTCCAGGGGCAGGCAGCAATGCTTATATTTTTTACCAGACCCGCAGGGACAGGAGTGATTACGACCAATCTTTGCCATGATGTTTGTCCAAAAGTTGTCTACGAACGACGAAGTAGCATGTTTGCCATACCGCAGCAGTGGAGTTTTAAGGTTTATTATGGCTGGCGAACATGATTTCGCCATGCTGATTTATCGACGGTTAGATGAGGTTTACGAACATTTTGAATAACCGCAGTCTCGGCAAATTTCACATCCTTCCTCAAAAACCAGGGTTCCAGTTGCACATTCAGGACATTTTGAAGAAAACCCCTTATGGGTTCCAGCCATGAAAGATTTCAACAACTTGCCAAGTTGAGCCGGCAAGTCAAGCATATGACCACTTGAGCGATCCAACTGTTTTATCACCTCTTCCATGGGGATCTGGTAGCGCAAAGCAAGGGACACCAAACGGCAGGTTGTCGTCCACATGGTTGACTTATCTTTAAGATCCACCCGATTATCAAAGGGAAATTTGGCAAACACCTCCATGGGCGATTCATCATCATCAAAACAGACAATAAGGTAGATGGTATTACCGTTGGCATCTTTAAGGCGATACCGCTTGGCACTGAGTACTGCCGGTAATTTTTTCTTCTGCACAACCCCCTGGGTCGAAACCGTTGCAATGCTGTCTTCATCTGTTGAGCCCACAGTGTTCAAAACCTGGGCATCCCGAGAGCCGTCCCGATAGACAGTAAGCCCTTTACAACCGAGCTGAAAGGCAAGCATGTATGATCTGCGCACATCATCAGGCGTTGCAGTGGAAGGCAAATTGATCGTTTTGCTGATGGAGGAATCCACTCCACTGGCCTGAAGCTCACCCTGCATGCGAATATGATCTTCCGGTGATATATCCTGTGATGTCCGAAAAATTTCCTGCCATTTGACAGGAATTTCATCATGACCGACTACAGTGCCGCTCGCTGCGACCTTTTCCAACAGTTCATCACTGAAAAACCCCTCCTTACGGGCAACTATCTCAAAATGCTTATTCACCATCAGGAAGCGGTCGCCATCCATGACATTTTTTTCCATAACAACAGAAAAATAAGGTTCACAACCAGAAGCGCAATCGGCAATCATGGATACTGTGCCTGTGGGCTGAATAGAGGTAAGTGCTGCATTACGCCTGGCCGGATACTGGTTATGCTTTGGATCATAGGCTGGAAACGGCCCTTTACGTTCTGCTATTGCGCGTGAAGCGACCTCGGCTTCATCGCGGATAAACTGCATGACACTGGCCGAAGTTTCTCGCCCTCTGGCACAACCATAGGGGATTTCAAGCTCAATGAGCATATCATGCATTCCCATTATTCCAAGCCCTATTTTGCGGGTTTTCTGGGTCATTTCTGCAATTTCAGGGATGGGAAATCTGTTACAATCAATCACATTATCAAGAAAACGGACTGCCAGATGCACGGTTCTTCCCAATCTCTTATAATCAACAACCCCGTCCTTGACATACTGCCCAAGATTGATTGACCCCAGGTTACAGGATTCATAGGGGAGCAGCCATTGCTCGCCACAGGGGTTGGTCGCCTCGAATTCACCCAGCTGTGGCGTGGAGTTTGCCCGGTTTGCTGCATCAATAAAGAGGACTCCAGGTTCGCCGTTATGCCAGGCCAGATCAATAATTTTGTCAAAGACCTCCTGCGCCCGCAAAGAACATACACATTTGCCATTGGAGGGATCAATAAGCTCATATTCCTGATCCGCCTTGACCGCGTCCATAAAGGCATCAGTAATGGCAACAGAAAAATTGAAATTTGTGAATTTTGTCTGATCTTCCTTTGCTGAAATAAAAGCCATAATATCAGGATGATCTACCCGCAGAACCCCCATATTGGCTCCGCGCCGTTTTCCGCCCTGTTTAATGGTTTCAGTGGCAGCATCAAAAACAGCAGCAAAGCTCAAAGGACCGGAAGCCACCCCCTGGGTTGACTGGACAGCAGAATTCATTGGCCGCAGGCGTGAAAAAGAATATCCTGTTCCACCGCCTGTTTTATGAACAAGTGCGCCATTACGGATAGATGTGAAAATACCATCCATCGAGTCTTCAATGGGCAGCACAAAACAGGCTGAAAGCTGACCAAGATCGGTTCCTGCATTCATCAGGCACGGAGAATTAGGCAAAAAATCAAGATGGTAAATCATAGAAAAGAACCCCTCTTTCAAGGTTGCATAATCCTCCATTTCGCTGTCAACAACAGCAACAGCCTCAGCAACCCGTCTGCAAAGAGATTCCCAATTCTCCAGCAGATTACCTTGGCTGTCTTTAAGATAATACCTGCGGGCAAGCACAGTTTCAGCAGTGTCTGTTAATACCTGTTCAGGCATATTTTTTGTCATCGCTCTCCCCCTAGAGATCTCTTGAGCATGTTTTGTAAAAGATGTTGGCATGCCTGAAAAACAAACCGCAGGCCAGCACACCCTTTTTTATATATCACAACATGTAGTACATTCTCAACAATAAAACATGCAACATGTAGTATTTTTCCATATTTTCAGGAAAAGAACAGTTTTTCAACAAGTTCGAAAAAATCAATTTTTGGTATGGTTTTATTAAAGGAAAAATGATGCGGCCTCTGCTGACATGCGGTATATAGGCTCCACGTAAAATAAAGGAATTCAACCACGGAGAACCCAGTGAAAACAACCTGCCTGAACTGCAGATTTTATAAAATTCAAGATGTCGAATCCGGGCTCTGCCGGGAAGAGGCTCTGACATCAAAAAATCATGACGCAGAAAAACCAGTGGTCAAGGCATCTCACTGCTGTGATCAATGGGTAGATTGCGGTCAGACCTACTACATTCGTCTGGGGTGGATTAAAAAGAACAGTGAAAATGGCGAGAAGGAAGAACAGGCTCAGTAAGTTTTTATCGTTATTCCATTAACTGCCGGGAATCAATGGCCCGGGCCAGCGTATACTCATCGGCATATTTTATGTCCATACCCATGGGAATACCACAGGCAAGCCTGGTGACTTTCACATCCAGGCCAGCCAGTTTGTCTATCAGATAAGATGCTGTTGCCTCTCCAGGCACTGTTGAACTGGTGGCAAGAAGAATTTCGTCCACCTGCCCCTTGCTGACCCTGGCAAAAAGCTCCCGGATTTTGAGTTCTTGAGGGCCGATCCCTTCCATGGGCGATAACACCCCATGCAGAATATGATATACACCTCGAAAAGCTGCGGTTTTTTCTATGGCCATGAGATCACCAGGCTCTTCAACCACACAGACAAGGCGCGAATTCCTGCGCCCGTCACCACATATTGGGCAGGGATCAATTTCAGAAAACGTAAAACACCTGCTGCATAACTGAATCGAATTGTGCAGCTCTGCCAGGCTTTCTGCAAGAGAGAGCGCTTCGGCTGCCGGTCGGCGCAACACATACAAAGCAAGCCTGGTTGCGGTTTTTTTGCCAATCCCCGGCAACCGGGTTAATTCGGCAATGAGCCGTTCAAGTGCTGGCGGAATTACCTGCATCAGCCTTAAAATAACCCGGGAATTTTCATGCCACCGGTTAACTTGGCCATCTCACTTTTGCTCAGGTCTGCCGCCTTTCTCGCGCCATCATTGACTGCCGAAACAATCAGATCCTGTAACATCTGTATATCCTCAGGATTAACCACATCATTTTCAATGGCTAGACCAACAAGCTCTCCACGGCCGTTTACCGTGGCCGTGACCATCCCCCCGCCGGAAGTGCCTGTGACCAGTTGAGAGGCAAGTTCTTCCTGGATCGCAGTCATCTTTTCCTGAACCTGTTTTGCCTGCTTCATCATATCTGCAATATTCATCAATCAATCCTCAACTGCTGCAACTGCGCAGCCCTACTTCTTGGTGTAATATCAAGGCTACAGCTCCCTTGGTGAACGGTTACACTTCTTGGTAATATCTGCCTCTTGCTGGAGAGGCTTACGAAATCTTGACCCAACCCGAATATCACCAACCTGACCACTGAACACGTTACACGCATCTAAAACAAGTGGATCTCGGGCAAGACTCTGACGTTCTTTCTGCAATGCTGCTGCACTGCCCGGGTCTGTCTCACAGCCGTCGGCATTGGGCACCTTAAACTTGACTTCCAGATTCTCCTGGAAAAAATCCATGGCAAATTCTGTCAGGGGAATAAGTTTTTTGCGGTCTTTAAAAATCTGGCACTCCATGGAGTCATCAAAACTGATAATGAGCTGGCCTTTCTCAAGTACAGTCGACGAGGCAAGCGAAAGAGTGGCTGCCATCCAGGTAGCCCTCTCCCGAACGTATTCTATAAATTCCTGCCAATCCTTACGGATGTCTTTTTTGGGGATACCTGTTTTTACGGCATTGACTTCTGTCTTTTCTTTGTCTGCTCCAGGCAAAGGCTCATCGGGTTCTGGCTGAGATAACTGTGATGGGCGTGAAGACGGCAAAGAACGTTCGTGTTCTTCAGCTGGATGAGGTGGTTCCTCCACCACAACTGGAGGCACCGCATCTATCTGCTGCGTTGGTGTTTGCTCTACCTTTGGTTCTTTTTTTGTCGGCTGCGATGATGCAGGGTGAAGTTGCTTCGCAGCTCCTGGAGAAGCAGGAGGCTGCTCTTCATTGACAACTGCAGCTGCCACTGGTTGAACCGGCTGGGGCGGATCGGAAAATTCAACATTTTTTATATTAAACTCCGTCACCGCCTCGGTGCGACGGCTTCTTTCATGATTCGTTGTGCGGGCCGCCGGGGTTGCATGGGGGGTAGACAGGGTAACACCAGAAAGAGCCTCATCAAGACGGCTGAGCAGTGTTGTCACAGGAACAACGCTATCAGCCTGTGCTGCCTTTATAAACACCATTTCAACGGCAAAACGAGGCCGAGCAGAAAACGTCGCCTTTTCCAGTCCATCCATGAGCAGATGAAACATCATTGATACATGTTCACTTGAATATGCTGCTGCTGCCTGCTCTAACGCCTGAAACTCATCTGCAGGTAAATCAAGCAGATTTTGAGGCTGCCGACTCACGTTGCAGATAACCAGACCACGAAACCAGGTAAGGAGCTCGTTGATAAAACGCTTAAGATCCATCCCGTACGTATACACTTCATCAAGACGGGCAAGAGAAGTTGCCAGATCTCCAGCCAGGAGAGCATTGGCGAGATCTGCTATAACCTGGTGACTGACCAGACCCAGTACCTCGGCTACATCATCACCTGAAACGTTGTTGCCGCAATACGAAAAGATCTGATCCAGCAAACTCAGCCCGTCTCGAACTGATCCTCCGGCCTCACGAACCACAAGATGCAGGGCCGCATCATCAATAGTCACCCCTTCCTGCCCGGCCAACGAACCAAAATGGGCAAACAGTTCATCACGGGCAACCCTTGTTAACTCATAACGCTGGCAACGGGAGAGAATAGTAACAGGCACCTTGTGCAGTTCTGTGGTGGCAAACATGAAATAGACATGTTCAGGTGGCTCTTCAAGCGTTTTAAGCAGTGCATTAAACGCCTCTGTGGTGAGCATATGCACTTCATCTATAATAATAATCTTATAACGGGAACTGGTGGGCATGAACCGGATATTTTCCTTGAGCTCCCGGATCTCCTGAATACCGCGATTGGACGCACCATCCACCTCATGAAGATCCACTGAGTTGCCTGCGGCAATGTCGATACAGGACTGACAAGTGCCACAAGGCTCTTCTGCAGGTCCTTTTTCACAGTTTAATGCTTTGGCCATTATCCGGGCAAGAGTGGTCTTGCCAGTGCCCCGCACACCACTAAAAATAAGAGCATGGGGAATGCGTCCCTGGCGTAAACCGTTTTGCAGGGTACGCACAATAGCGTGTTGGCCGACAACTTCGGCAAAAACCTGTGGCCTGGATTTTCTGGCAAGAACGAGATAGGACAAAATAATTGAGGGTTCCGGGTTGAGAGATTCACAGTACAAGCTGTACCACTAACAGAAAATGACTATAGCGAAAAATGGCCGGATGGGGAAGATGAAAAATTTTTCTCACCATGTACATCCTAAAGCATGTACGGCAAAAAAAGGATAGCCGGGCAACCCTGTAACACACAAAGAGATTCGCTACCGCTGCTTCCTCCCGGACCTGACGGAGTTCACGATTCTTTGTTGCACAGGACCCGGCTATCACACTCAAGATCTTGTTATGGCGGAGAGGGTGAGATTCGAACTCACGGTACTTGCGTACACACGCGTTCCAGGCGTGCACCTTAAGCCGCTCGGTCACCTCTCCACGGTCGAAAACAAGCAGAAAAAGAAAAGAAAAATAACGCTGCTGACTTGTCTCGGCACCACTTTTTAAACTGAGTTCAACTTTTTGACAACAGAAAAATCACATTCAGCCTGCTTTTTTATCGCCGCTTCCTGAAAAAATCTTTCAAAATCTGGCCGCAAGGTGCTGCCATGACCCCACCCTGCACCTGAAAAATATGATTCAAACGACCATCTGTGCCAATCGTATATACCGACTGCAATGCTCCAGCCTTGGGGTCTGCTGCCCCATAAACAACCCTTTGCACCCTGGCCTGAACCATGGCAGCAGCGCACATTGCACACGGTTCAAGGGTGACATACATAGTGGTTTGCGGCAAGCGATAATTACCTCTCTTCATGGCCGCTGCTCGTAAAACATGTACTTCTGCATGCCCGGTCGGATCAGTACGTGCAATACAATTATTTCCGGCACAGGCAAGAATGTTCTTATCTGCATCCACAAGTACAGCCCCTACCGGAACTTCACCTGAGGCTGCAGCTTTCTCTGCAAGTTGCAACGCCAATGCCATAAAATATTGATCAGAGCCAGTTACACTCGTCCCCACTTCACTCATATTTTCCCCACTACAGTTAAACATTTTACAGAAATGCGAACATGAAAAATACAATCATAATCCATAAAAACGTTGAAGTACACGAGGATAAAAAACAAAGCTTTGCAACTTGAATTAAAAACCGTATAATTACAAAAATGGTACTCTGCTAACAAATATGAAATTTGACAGGCTGTACGGTAGATCTCTATGGAATCATCAAAATTATCTGTACTTGCATACGAAACATTTGACGAGCATAAAAAAGGACTTAAAGATGC
>RKSL01000081.1 GCA_008633435.1 Candidatus Desulfobulbus rimicarensis
GTTACAGCTGCGACGTGCATAGCTGCGGGGAACACATCGTTTGAACTTTGCGACATATTGACATGATCATTGGGATGAACCAGCTTTTCGCCGCTCATCTCACCACCAAGCGCAACCGTTGCCAGATTGGCGATAACTTCATTAACGTTCATGTTGCTCTGGGTGCCACTACCGGTCTGCCAGACCACAAGCGGAAACTCCTTATCATGCCGCCCGGAAAGTATTTCATCGCAGGCTGCTGTAATGGCAGCTTTTTTCTCCTCATCAAGTCTGCCAAGCCGATTGTTAACCTGTGCGCAACTTTTTTTCAAAACCGTAAGCGCATGGATAAGCGGAAGGGGCATGGACTCTATGCCGATGTTAAAATTCTCTTTACTGCGCTGGGTCTGAGCGCCCCATAATTGATCAGAGGGAACCTCCACCCTGCCCATACTGTCTTTTTCAAGGCGATATTTCATTGTCATACCATGAACACGTAACCTGCAATTTCAGGCTAAAGCTCTGTTTCGAGAAGTTCATATCTTGTGCAGGTATACACAGTGGTTTTGCCCTGCAGTGTAATTCTGTACGATCTGCCGTTGCTGTCATTTTTTATCACTTTGCCACCGTCCTCTTTTACGGCTCTGGCAATTGCCTTCAGGTGTCTTTTGCAGCCATGCATATCAAAATAATAAGGTGTCCGATATGTTTGCGCCCATGCTGTTGCCAGCATAACAAATATTGCCAGAATTGTTATAACGATTGTTTTTTTCATGGCTCGTTACTTCCTCTTGTCAAGCGGTTCATAGGTACACCCCAGCAAACCGCAATACTGTCCGGTATATTCTGCTTTTGGACGATACAATGCCGGTTTCACCTGGGCCTCACCGGTTTTTTCTTCAATTATATGGGCTGTCCAGCCCGCGATGCGTGAAATGGCAAAAATTGGTGTCATTATATCCAGAGGAATGCCCATGAGGTGGTAAACTGAAGCGCTGTAAAAATCCACATTGGGCTTAATTGCTGTCTTACCCCGCCTGGCAAATTCAGCCAGAGCAGACGCCTCGATCTGCATGGAAAGATTGACCAGATGTTCCTGACTGGTTTCCCTGCCAAGTTCGAGAGCCATCTGTTTCAGATACCTGGCTCTTGGATCCATGGTCTGGTACACCGCATGCCCCATCCCCATGATTTTTTCGCCATTTTCGATCTGGCTGGCAACCCATGCCGGAATATCCTTTTCCCCGGTTAACGCGAGCAGCATTTTCATTACTCTGGCATTGGCACCACCATGAAGACTACCCGACAATGCCCCTATTCCGGCGGTAACCCCGGCATAGATATGGGCTCTTGTCGACACGACCTGCCTGCATGAAAACGTGGAGGCATTAAAGGTATGATCGGCATGCAACACCAGGCAGGTATCCAGTTTTTCAGCCATTGCCCGGGAAGGTTTGATGCCGTGCAGCTGCCAGAGAAAATTTGCCGCATGGGACAGGGCAGGATCAACAGGCAGGGGCTCAAGGCCAAGCCGTATCCTGTTCCAGCTTGATACCAGCTGCGGAAGTCGGGCAATAAGCCGCACAGCTTTACGAAGGTTTGCCTCTCTTGAATCATCTTCAAGCTCAGGGTCAGCCATGGCAAGAAGCGGTACCCCAGCCTGTAACACATCCATGGGGGATGCGTCTTGGGGATATCCGGTAAAAACATCATAAATGAACTCCGGCAGCTCACGGGCGGCATGGATCTGGCCGGTAAAATCCTCAAGCTGACTTACGGTTGGCAGGCGCTTATAAAGCAGCAGATAGGCAATTTCAGGATACGTCGCATTTTCGGCAAGATCCTCAATACGGTACCCACGATAAATGAGCACCCCTTCCTGGCCGTCAATAAAACTCACCTTGGTATCCGCAACAATAACACCCCGTAATCCTATATTTTTTACACTGGTCATGGTCGATGTCATGGTGTCCTCCAGATATTTGTCAGGGCTGGCAAGGTACTTGACAAACACATTCCCATGGCGCATAAAAAAGGAACATTGTAGCACCTACCCATTACATTAAGCATGACCGGTGAGTATTCCAGTACCATTTTTCCGGGCCAGAATTTGCCAGTTCACCAAGAATGAGCTTTCTGGAAGATAAGTCGGATCCCCTCCCCAAACCTTACACGGGAAGATGCGTTATAATCAGCGGCCATGAATCCGGGAGGATTTTGCGCCGTCTGGCTTAACGGCAGGATTGGCCAAGACACAAGCAATCACAGACACCGATATTTCCTTAGAGTACGCTGATATCCACCCCTTGTGCCTCATATTTTTTTAATTTTCTCCACAGGGATACCCGGTCGATACCGAGTTTTTTAGCCGCTTTTGTTCTGTTGCCGTTACAACGGGACAGCACAGAGAGAATATAGTTACGTTCATGTTCTTCCAGTGTGCGCGTTGCATACAGTTTTTCTTTAAGGGGGGGGATAAGCGTTGTCTGAGGCTGGTTCAGCTCGGGAGGCAGATGATAGGGCTGGATTTCCTGCTCTCTGCACATGGCTAACGATCTCTCTATGATATTTTCCAGCTCACGAACATTGCCAGGATAATCATAGTTCATCAGTATATCCATGGACTCCGGTGCAATGCATTTGACATGTTGCTTGGGGAGCAGATATTTTGCCAGAAAATGATCCACCAATAACGGGATATCATCCCGACGCCAGCGCAAAGGGGGGATTTCGATGGAGACCACGTTAATCCGGTAATACAGATCCTGGCGGAAACTCTTTTTCTTCACCTCTTCCTGTAAATCGCGGTTCGTTGCAGCCAGAACACGAACATCAACATCAATCTGCCGGGTTCCTCCCACCCGCATTATTTTCTTTTCCTGGAGGACACGCAACAACTTAACCTGCATGGCCGGAGGCATTTCGCCAATCTCATCAAGAAGGATAATGCCACCGTTGGCCGACTCAAACAGCCCGGTGCGAAACCTGCTTGCCCCGGTAAAAGCCTCTTTTTCATGGCCAAACAGCTCATTGAGCATCAACTCTTCGGTCAGGGCACTGCAGTTGATGGGTAAAAAACACTGGTCAGCCCGTTGACTGAGGGCGTGGATGGTTGATGCCACCAGCTCTTTGCCAGTGCCGGTCTCTCCTGTTATCAGAACATTACAGTCCAGCTGGGCGATTTCGGCAATATCACTTTTCAGCTGAACAATGGATGGTGCCTGACCAATGAACTGGATACCCTTCTCCTTGCCGATTTCATGGTGGCGAAGCCTGATCTCCCGCCGGATCATGGTTTTTTCCAGTGCCTGATCAACGAGACTATACAGGTGCTCAATGGAAAAGGGACGGGGCAGGTAGGAAAAGGCACCTGCCATCATCGACTCAACAGCCGTTTCAACAGTTGCCTGATCAGTGACGAAAATCACTTCAAGATCGGGACGAAGCCTCCTGGCCTGCTGCATAAGCTCAATACCGTCCATGTCAGCAGTTGTCAGATTACTGAAAAGAATATGAAAATGGTTCCGCTTCAAGTTCTCCAATGCCACAGTTCCCCTGATAGTACTGCTGGTGCGGTAGTCTTCACGCTCAAGCAGATGACGGAGATTGGCCCGGTTGATATCATCGGGTTCAACAATCAGAATGCGTATATTTTTACTCCTTCCCTCCATCCCCTCACCATTGCACATCGCATCACTGATGCAAATCGTAACGATTTGACCAATTGACGCTGTTTTTCCACCGGTTACCGTGGTATCATTTGAATATAATGATTTTTTTACTCTTTTTGCAAGAGGGAAAAACTGGTATCAATCCCCATACAGCTGCATTGTGCAACGATATTTCCAGTACCACATACCGTGATATCAATAAGACTTTACCCAACATATTAATTTTCCTTATAAATTAACAGAAGTGCTCATCCGGCATGATTAATGCTACTTGAGCTGAAGTGTATAACGATCATGAGGTTTTCTTCACCAATGTCCCCTGACATAAAAGGTCTGTTGGCGTTCCATGGATAAAGAGTTGCCCAAACTACTCGTCGTTGTCAACTCCGGGCTTACCTCGCAACTGGCAGAATATGCCCTCAAGGTGGCAACCCGACTTGATCTGGAAATCATAGTACTTTTCACAGGGGAGTCCCAAGCTACGGAAAATGCAGAAGAGGATCACGATAACCTGAAACGGTTTGAAGCCTTTGTGGAGAAAGAAGCTGCCGCCTTTTTTTCTCGGGCATGGAAATCCTCAATTAGAGTAACGACAATTGTTGATGTGGACAACAGGGCATTGGCCATCGAGCGCCTCAGAACAGAGGAGCCGGAGATCAGATTTATTCTCTCCGAAACCAGCACAGATACGCAATCAACCGAGTTCAACAGTCCACAACCCCGGTTAACAGTAATACGGCCACTTTGAGAAAGAAGCAGGCCTCGACGATATTTTTTTGTATTTTTTTTCATCTCTATTTTTTTGACGAAGGAGGAAGTATGGGTATGAGGAGACAAAAATTTCTTTGGATTTTGGGTTTGATTCTCTTGGTGTACATGTTTACAGGTGGAATTTCCTTTGCAGCAGGTGGCGCTGCTGCAGATCAAACAACCACACAGGCAGAACAGATACACGCGCAGGCGTCTGCCAGCACGACTCCTGCCCAGGCCTCTCAGGCTGTGGAAGAACCCCCCGGGCAGACAGCACAACATGACGGCACGTCCAAAAAAATCCCGTTTACCTTTCAAATGGGCATTGTTATGGCAGTTCTTGCCCTGGCGATTCTGATGTTTATTTTTGAATGGGTGCGGGTTGATGTTGTTGGCTGGATAATGATGGTCATTCTGCCAATACTGGGTGTGGTTACGCCAAAGGAGGCCATCAGCGGTTTATCCAGTAACGCTGTTGTCTCAATTATTGCAGTAATTATCATTGGTGCAGGGCTGGATAAAACCGGCTGCATGAACGTTCTGGCTCGCAATATCCTAAAAATTGCCGGAAAATCCGAAACCCGGATCATGACCCTCATCTCTGCTACCGTAGCTTTTATTTCCAGTTTCATGCAAAATATTGGTGCAGCAGCTCTGTTCATGCCCGCTGCCATCCGTATTGGCAAGCAGACCGGAATTCCCGTTTCCCGCATTCTTATGCCCATGGGTTTTTGTGCCATCATCGGCGGCACCATTACTCTGGTTGGCGCAAGCCCCACGATTCTGCTCAACGATTTAATTGATCAATCCAACAGTCTTGGTCTACTTGGTGTGCAAGTCGAACCCCTGGGGCTGTTCACCCAGACCCCCATCGGTATTGCTCTTGTTACCGCGGCAATTATCTATTTTATTATTGTTGGCCGATTTATTCTGCCCAAGGGCGGTGGCTCAGAAGATGACAGTAAACTGCTGCCTTCAACGCTTGCCGATACGTACCAGGAAATAGCTGGTGTCTATGAGTTTGAACTGCCGGAAGATTTTGGTTCGTACCTGCTGAGTGAGCTGCATATACGTGATAATTATCACGTAACCGTGGCTGGCGTGTATCTGCCCGAGTCCAACTATAAGAATTTCTCACCAACACATGACGAACATATTCAATCCGGTGAAACAATTGTCGTCGTGGGGAACAAAGCTCATGTACAGCGTCTTGCCGATGAACTCGACTGTACCTTAAAAGATGATCTGGAAGTTTTTGCTGAGAACTTTTCCCCCAATAATGCCGGTATCATGGAAGGCATTATTACCCCCCGCTCAGAGCTGGTCGGAAAAACCCTTGCTGATGTGCATTTTCGTAAAACAAATCATGTGGTTCCAGTTGTTCTCAGTCGTGATGGTGCCTGTCAGTTTAGAGATATCACCCGGGAAACACTGAAAACCGGTGATGCGCTGCTCATGTTTGGACGGTGGGAAGCTTTTCATGCCTTGAAAAAAAGAGAAGCCTTCACTTTTACCACTGAGGTAAAAGGGGAGATCATGCGCGAAGATAAGGCCAGAACTGCAGTTATATGGCTGGGTATTGCCATTGCTCTTGTCATGGGATTTGAACCAATCAGCTCCCTGCTTGGCCACCCCATGAAGCTTTCTCTTTCGGTCTGCCTGTTGACCGGTGCCCTTGGCATGATTTTAACTAAAGTGCTTTCTATTGATGAGGCGTATCAATCGGTGGACTGGATGACTGTCTTTTTGCTGGGTGGACTTATTCCACTTGGTCTGGCTTTTCAAAAAACTGGTGCTGCCGCCTGGATTGCGACAACGATTATGAATGCCATCGGCACTGTGCCAAATATAGTTTTCCTGCTCGTGGTTGGTTTGTTGACCTCGTTCTTTACCCTTGTTGTTTCCAACGTCGGTGCAACGGTGCTGCTGGTGCCGCTCTGTATGTCCATGGCTGTTCAGGCCGGATCTGACCCCCGTATTACCGCCATGGTTGTGGCTCTTGCCGCATCTAATACCTTTGTACTGCCCACGCATCAGGTCAACGCTCTGATCATGCGTCCAGGCGGCTATAAAACCACAGACTATGCCAAAGCAGGATTCGGTATGACCCTGCTGTTTCTCGCGGTGCTCATCGGTATGCTCTACATGTTCTATTAACCCGCACATCTCACAACAATTATCGAGAAACGGCTGAAAACACAGAATATTTTTTGCTTCCAGCCGTTGCAGAAGTTGTGTGCCATTCATTTATCGGAGGTACACATAGACATTTCTGTTTACCGGTGCTACTCTTGGTCGCTGGGCTGATAAGGTCTGCCCGGCAACAACACACACCAGGCCACCACACGTCAAGAGTTTACAAAGGAAAATACCATGAAAATACTGCTTAACACATTGCTGCTGATGTTATGCGGAGCTTTGCCTGTTCTGGCAGCAGAACACGGCGAAGCTGCAGCGGCAGCCAGCCATACCGTACATAACCTGACAACAACGACCTTTGGCTACGCCTCTCTCGCCCTTTTTGTTTTTGCTTATATCCTTGTGATGCTTGAGGAGATTACCCACCTGCGCAAGTCCAAGCCGGTACTCATGGCTGCAGGTATCATCTGGGTTCTCATTGCCATCACCTATCGCCAAATCGGCATTCCGGCGGAAGAAGCCCACACCGCCATCATGCATAATATCAGCGAATATGCAGAACTGTTCCTGTTTCTGCTGGTGGCCATGACCTACATTAACTCCATGGACGAACGGAATGTTTTCCAGGCTTTGCGATCCTGGCTGGTGTCCAAAGGGTTTTCCCTGCGCATTGTCTTCTGGATCACCGGTTTCCTCGCCTTTATCATCTCACCGGTGGCAGACAACCTGACCACAGCCCTGCTCATGGGCGCAGTTGTCATGGCTGTGGCCAAGGACAATAAAAAATTCGTTGCCCTGGCCTGCATCAATATTGTGGTCGGTGCCAACGCCGGTGGTGCTTTTTCGCCATTTGGGGATATCACAACCCTGATGGTCTGGCAAAAAGGACAGGCCGCTTTTGGTGAATTCTTCTATCTCTTTATCCCGGCTCTGATTAACTGGATTATCCCCGCGGCAATAATGAGTCTGTATATTTCCAAAGAAGTCCCCAAGGCCATGACTGAAAAAATCCAAATGAAATTTGGGGCAAAACGGGTCATTGTGCTCTTTATCCTGACCATTGTGACGGCAGTTTCCTTTCACAATTTTCTGGAACTCCCTCCAGCTGCAGGCATGATGCTTGGGTTGTCGTACCTGGGATTTTTCTCGTACTATATCAAAATCAAGGAAAAACGGGCTCTGGAGTATGACAAACCGCTTGGCATTTCTACAGTTGACGGTACAGATCCATTTGACATTTTCCAGAAAGTCGCCCGCGCAGAATGGGACACCCTGCTCTTTTTTTACGGAGTTATTCTCTGCGTGGGGGGGCTGTCCCAGTTTGGCTACCTGGCCATGGTTTCTCAGAAGATGTACACGGGGCTGGGAGCAACATATGCCAATGTCCTGGTGGGTGTTCTCTCGGCTATTGTTGATAATATCCCGGTCATGTTTGCCGTGCTGACCATGGACCCGTCCATGCCCCTTGGCCAGTGGCTGCTGGTTACCCTGACAGCCGGTGTTGGTGGCAGCCTGCTCTCCATTGGCTCGGCAGCCGGTGTTGCCCTGATGGGTACAGCACGGGGTACGTACACCTTTGGTGCTCACCTGAAATGGATGCCGGTTGTAGCGCTTGGCTACATTGCCTCCATCTTTGCCCACATATTCATCAACGCCAAACTCTTCTAATCACCTTTGCCCTGTCATGCCGCATTACATCACAATTCGGCATGACAGGGCTGCTATGCCGGCCTGATTCACTGTTCAACGATGAATCAGCGTAATGGGCTTATCCGTAACAGAAGACAGAGTTAGTTTCCGCCTGCGGCTTTATCACTGCAAATCTATATTCCGGGCTTCTGTTTCATCCTTTGTTGTGTCCGGTGCGCCGGGAATGATGGTTTATCTGAAAATCGCAGCACCCGTGAGCGTACCACGCCGAAATGACCAGCTTTCAGAGCTTTTTGTGGTGCGATTACGGTACAGCCATGCAGGTTTATCCAGGGAATCAGCGACCAATCTCCGAGACTATTTTGCGCCATGCAGTTGCAGGTCAACAGGGCGGGATGTATCAAGGTGTACATTACGCTGCTGTTGGGCCAGGGCAATTCCGGCTTCTTTCAACCGGGTAATAATGCGAAAGCGAACATCACTTTCTATAATTCTCCGTTCAAGAAGCTGAAGATTCTTCATACTGACCCAGAAGTAGAGAATAAACCGCAGTGAGCCCACCAGCATTTCATCTAAGAGGACAAGAGGCTTGGGAGAATATAAAACTCTGCTATTCTCGCCGGCAGCCTGCAATATCAGCTCTTCCACTGCATGGGGATCAGCATCCAGGGGCACCCGGACAATCACCTTTGCCCTGATTTCCTGATCAGACAGAGTCCAGTTGACAATATTTTTTTCCAGAAAACTGCTGTTAGGCACCAGGATATGGATATTGCCCGAAGTCCGCACCCGGGTACACCGCATGCCGATATTTTCGATAATGCCGAAGTTATTATCCACCTCAATCATATCGTTTATCTTGACCGGTCGTTCAGCCATCAGGATGAAACCACTGATAAAATTATTCAGCAGATTCCTGGCGCCAAAACCGGCACTCAGCGCCAGTCCGCCACCAAGAAAGGTAAATACGGTGAGGGGAATGTTCACCAGACGTAAGGCCACAATCAGCAACACGACAAGCACAGTAAGACAAAGAAGCTTCTCTATAGCAACTGTCGCACTCGTGTCCAGCAGGGTACTCTTGAGAATCCGCCTGATGACCACACGAATAAACAAACGGACAAACACCATGCCCGCCACAAAAATAAGCAGGGCAAAAATGAGTTTATGCACCGTTACTGAACGTTCATCAATTACCCACAGTTCAACTTCCCACACCTTTTTTATCCCCTGAACGACATCCTGTACCCTCTTATTCAGGCCTGCATCGTTTTGCCGGACATTAATCTCATCCAGCAACCGTTTTCCAATGGATCGTGTTCCCTGAAGCAAAGAAAGGTACTCAAACCCCTGTTCCGCCATTTTGTGCAACGCCTGAACCTGCGCCACAACATGCTTTTTCCTGTCCGGGGCAAGATCCTCCAGATTGAGCTGTTTCCTCAGTGAAGCGATTTCCGACTGCAAGTCAGTATGGTATTGTTCGCTCACCTCAATCTGCCCCTCAATAGTATGTAAATAGCCTGAAACCTGCTCTTCCCAATTATGTAAATCCTGTTGACTGGCAACGCTTTCAAGCAAACTGTACCTGTAACGCCAGAACTGTTTTTCCTGATCAAGAAAAAGAAGCATTGTTTCAGTCTGCTCAAGTACCTTCTGGGATGTTTCCCGCCAGGCCTCTCTTGCAGCAAGCAACGAAGCAGCGCCGCTTCGTGCCGTTTCATCAGCCCCCATGGCGCCCTCAAGCTGCTTCTGGGCCTGCAGCCACTCCTTTTCAACCTCCTGCTGGTCACGCCGTAAAGACTTGATATTCGTCAGCAGAGTGGTGCGCCTTTTTTCAAGATCAGCAAGAATCCTGGCCAGGTCATCCTGATCATACGCCAATTTTGATCGCACCCATGCCACATGGCGGCGGGTGATCCGTTCTTTATAGGCGGCAAGCGTTGCCTCTTTGCCAACATTATCAACAACAATTCTCTGCAGATCAAGTTGAGCCGTGACAAGTTCCTGCACAATCTGAGCATGTTCCATATTCCACCCAAATTTCAGACTATTTCCCCCCTGGTTTGCCCCCTACTCCTCCCGGGCAGCTCGTACCTTTTTTCCGGCCTCTTCCACCTTTACCTTCCACTCTTCGAGAATTTTTTTCTCCGTGCGCAGGGCAATATCAAGGGTATGCTTTTGCAGTTTGACAGTAGACAATTCTCCCAGCAGACCGTCATGAAAGCTCAAGTTATATGGCGGCGGCTGCGCAATAAGGTTTTCCTGCTGTGAAGCCAGCAGCTTGCCAAGGCTTTCCTCTTCTTTATGCAGAGATTTCCTCCTCTCCAGGGCAGTCAACAACCGTTTGTACACCGTTGCGAGCTTGCTGAGATTTGCACACTGCTCCTGCAGACCGGTTAATTGAACCCCAAGCTGTTTCGCTGTTTCCTCTGTACAGGAAGACTCTGCTCCCTGGAGTTATTGTTGAATATCCACGATCCGCTTCCCAATCCGAACTCCATTCACAAGAGTGGATATGTTGCCATGATGCGACAAACGCCACTGTTCGTCTCCTGCTGGCGACAACTGACAGCAAAGCAGCAGTACACCCGTCAAGACCAGCAAGACAATGCCAATCCGGGTAACTTTATTCATTATGACCAGTACCTCTCTTATACAGTGGTGCCGCCAGAATACAGCAGCCATGAACAATCGTTCCCAGGACGCTATTATGCGACAAGGTGGTACCACTGTTTACTTTTAACATCTTGACACCTGAGAATCCTGCTCCTTTTTTGCTCAGTATTTATGAGATAACAATCTGAAACAATTGTTTAATACTTCTAAAAAGTAGCTACAGACCACAGATACTCCTTGTTGAAAGAATAGCAATAATGAGACCAGTTCATGGTTTTACGCGTCGTTTCCCCAGATCCACCCCCGATAACTGATTGTAGGGTGCCTTGAAAAATGAGAATTTTCGTTCGAGGTCATGGAGGCAAGCATCCAGAGCCCCCGAGGAACAATGGAATATAAAAGCACAGCATATTCGTTACATGTGAGTATTTTTCTTCCTGTCACCCAGAAATTGGGCGAGGTAATCAAGGTTACGAGACTTCGAAAGGCAATTTTTCAAGGTGTCCTGTAAACAATATTCTATCCTCAGATTATTGAACGAAAACGATTCGATGATATACTCCAACATGGTACTATCCACGCGGCAATTCAGGTAATGGATTAGTCACAGGCGAGTGAGTTTGTTTAAAATCACCCAATCAAGCAATAGCTTAAGGGTGAGGACGACTCTTTTGGTGTAAAATACAACCAGTTGATATCAGCGAGATAGGAATAAAATCTAAGAGATTATCTGAGTAAAACAAATGGTGCCGGAGGTCGGAGTCGAACCGACACGGGCGCAAGGCCCGCTGGATTTTGAGTCCAGTGCGTCTACCAGTTTCACCACTCCGGCATGGGGAAGTGCATCCTTTAATACTGCAACTGCCTTTTTACTGTCAAGGATAAAGCAGTACCAGCTTGCTAATCTCTATATTTTTAGAAAACTTTGAAGTGTTTGACAGGCAAAAGAGCTGCCTGTACAGTGCATGGTCTATTCAAGATCAGCTTTGCCTTATCCTGTCAACCATATCCCGGAAATGTACATGATCTCATTACTGCTTGCAGGGTGTATCTTTTTAATAGCCGGGTTTATTCAAGGATTGACCGGGTTTGGTTCTGCCCTTGTTGCTATTCCGTTGTTGAGTTTTGTTTTTGATATTAAAACGGCAGTTCCTTTGTGCATGCTCAATGGGCTGGTTATCACCACCTACATGGCCTTTACCCTGCGGCACCACCTTGACACCCAAAAAATACTGCCACTGCTCACAGGTGCCATTCCCGGCATTCTGGCCGGTGTGTACCTCCTTAAAAACAGCAATGAATCATTTCTGCGCTATGCAATAGGCTCACTGCTGATTGGGTACAGCCTCTACAACCTGCTGGCCCGCCCTAAACCTCTAAACCCCGGCAGAATTTGGGGATATATTGCAGGATTTCTCACAGGTGCCATTGGGGCGGCATTCAGTGCTGGGGGGCCACCCGCCATTATTTACACAACCATGACCTCCTGGTCAAAGGATGAAATCAAAGCGACACTCACAGGTTTTTTTGTGGTGAACGGCTACATCACCGCCACAATGCATGCCCTTACCGGTATTTCAACCAAGACAACACTGCATATTTTTTCGGTTACATTTTTGTTTGTTCTCGCAGGAACAATACTTGGAGTACAGGTTTCAACAAAGATAAACCGCAAGACCTATCTGCAAATTATCTACTGGTTTTTGATCGGTATGGGGATATTGATGTTCTGGGGATAAAAATGGGGAAGGGGTGCAACTCAAAACGGCCGTAAGCACCTGGTAATCAGTTAAGCGAAATCATTTGACCACTGCCGCTCTTCCTGGAGCCGTTTGCCCTGCGGTATGCACTGTAATAACGCAGAACTTTACTCACATATGCAACAGTTTCAGGGATACGGGGAATGGATTTTTTCACCCGTCCCGGGCCAGCATTGTAGGCGGCAAGACTTAAGCGCAAATTTCCTTTATAGCTTTTAAGGAGTGCTTTTAGATAGCGTGTTCCACCAAAAATATTCTGACGGGCATCATAGCGGTTGTGCACCTTCATATCCCTTGCTGTGCCGGGCATGAGCTGCATTAACCCCACAGCACCCTGTGAAGAAACAGCACGGGGATTAAACCCTGATTCTGTTTTGATAATAGCCTTGATGAGCAAAGGGTCTATGCCATGCGCTCTGGCTGCTCTTTCGATGTGTTTGTCAAAGGCAAACGAATCATATACTGCTCCATAATCTACTGAATATGAATACCCGCTATTGGAGTTAAAAGGCCAGGTGTTGCGGGTATATTTCCGAACCCGTGGTCGTCTCCGCACGGATCTATGCTTTTTCTTCGTAGACCGGGATTTAAGCGTTACAGCCTTATAGCGGCTATCTCCAGGGACATTTGAATAATGACAAACCCCACGGGAATCCACGTACTTGTACAACTTTGCACTGGCTGGTGTGGCTAAAGCCAGCGCAAAACATGCACAACCTATGAAGGCAAAAAAATACCGCAAGATTTCGTCCTTACTTTTGACGTTTTTCCCAGTCGGCAAGGAATTTTTCCATGCCGATATCAGTGAGAGGATGTTTAGCCATCTGGGCAATAACCTTATACGGTATTGTCGCAATATCTGCTCCTAATAATGCAGACTGTGCAACATGCATAGGGCTGCGCACCGAAGCGACAATCACTTCGGTTGAATACCCGTAGTTGCGCAAAATAGTCATAATGTCACTTATCAGCTCCATACCGTCATGGGCAATATCATCAAGACGGCCCACAAAAGGACTCACATAGGTAGCCCCTGCTTTTGCTGCCAGCAGAGCCTGCATGGAGGAAAACACCAGGGTAACATTGGTTTTGATCCCTTCTTCTGTAAGCCTTTTCACCGCTTTCAACCCTTCTTCAATCATAGGGATTTTGATAACGATATTCTTGTTAATCTTGGCCAGCTCACGGGCTTCTGCAACCATGCCGTCGGCTTCAAGGCTTATAACTTCTGCACTGATGGGGCCATCAACGAGATTGCAGATATCAGCCAGAATATCAGTAAAAGGGCGCTGCTCTTTAGAAACCAGGGAGGGATTTGTGGTAACGCCGTTTACCATCCCCAAGGCAAGGCCCTTTTTTATTTCGTCTATATTTGCGGTATCAATAAAAAATTTCATCTATTTCCCCCCGAACTCTCGGTGAAGTTATCGCAGCATTTGTCGCTGCAGAAATAATAGGTTTTGTCACCCTGGCGTAGGCGAATAGCCTGATGCTTAGGGATCAGGGTGTGACAGACCGGGTCTTCAACCAGGACATCTTCAACCGGTGATCCTTTTGCCTCTTTTTTGTACTTTTTAACAGCCTCAGCCGATATTTTTTCACGGATCAGACTGCGGATCAGACGCCAGGCTATATACAACAAAACAGCAAGAATAAGAAGCCGTTGCGGACTCATGCTACTTCTCCTGCCAACACCTGCAAACTCTCATTGCTGCGCATAATCATAGTGTTATTATAGTCGGCAAAACGTAAAAGTCTAACCTATTTTTAAAAATCGTAGTGAATCTCGGTGATTCCTGGTCTATTCCCATAAAAAATTTCTTTACCACACGTCCCGGATAATTTCTTTGCTGTGCATCCATCCAGGGAACGCCTCAAGCAGTCGGGCAACTGTTTGTTGAAACACCGGGTGTTCTGCCTCTGGCGAAATTTCTGCAAGTGGAGCCAGCACAAAAAGACGCTTTTCCATTTCAGGATGCGGGATAATCAGGTCGCTATCTGTAAGCGCCAGACTATCATAGAGTAACAGATCCAAATCCAGTGTCCGATCCTCGTGGCCGATTATTTCTGGCGTTCTGATCCGCCCGTATTCTTTTTCCACCTCAAGAAGAAGCTGCAGGACTCCATGGGGAGAAAGCGTCGTGGAGAGCTTGCCCACTGCGTTAACAAACCAGTTGGTTGTCTCCATATCAACCGGTTTGGTCAAGTAAGGAGAAGACAGGGTTGTGGTCTCGACCTCTGGATGAATTGCAAGGGTTTTCCAGGCACCGCCAAGCAGTTGCCGGCTGTCTCCCAGGTTGGAGCCAAGCCCTATATACGCTGTGTGAACAAAACGCTCTGCACTCACAAGGACATTATAGTGAAGGTTCGGGAAACAACATGATGCAGATATGATCAGCTTTCATATTGCGTTGCAGCTCGCCAATCCGGTTCAGGCCTGCCTGATTATTAAGGATAAAAAAACCCCGCTGGCAAAAAACGGCGGAGAGACCAATTTCGGCAGTACTCCTCACAGGATTTAAAACTGAGCGTTTGCGCATGCTAAAATTTTGCATTTGGTCTCAGCTGCGTCAGATTCGGAGTCTGCGCTTACCTGTTGCAGTCATACCTTTTTCGCATGGAAGCGCAGACTCCGATAGCCCCTCTATGCGGACAGGTAGGACCGGACAAAGATGGCGTGCCTGTGATCAAATACATTCGGCAAGGTCAGAAACCTGCAAGATCGAGAACATCAAACATTGTGTACAACCCGTTTTCACGACCAAAAACCCAGGCCGCAGCAAGGGCGGCACCTCGGGCAAAGTTATCACGGCTATGGGCACGGTGGGTGATTTCGATGCGCTCACCAGCACCGGCAAAATAGACCGTGTGCTCACCGACAATGTCACCGGCACGAATGGTCTGGATTCCAATTTCTTCGTCTGTACGCTCGCCGATCATGCCGTTTCTTTCAAAGACACCAACTTTGGCCAAGTCACGACCAAGACCCTGCGCTGCCATTTCACCAAGTTTAAGCGCTGTACCCGATGGCGCGTCTTTTTTCATGCGGTGGTGGGCCTCAATGATCTCTACATCATAGGCATCCCCCAGCACAGAAGCGGTTTTTTCAATCAGCTTAAAGAGCACATTCACTCCCACAGCCATATTGGGTGCCTGAACACAGGGAAAGTTTGCGTCTGCAGTTTTTTTAAGTGTGGCAATGTCCCCTGCTGAAAGGCCTGTGGTGCCAATAACCATGGCACGTCCATGGTCAGCTGCCACCTTGACAAACTCCATGGTGGCCTTATGAAAGGTAAAATCGATAACAACGTCGCCCTGATCAATAACAGACTCAATACCCGCTGAAATTTTTACCCCGGTTGTACCAAAACCGCCATTTTCACCCACATCCTTGCCAATGGCCGGGCTGTCGGAATGCTCAAAAGCGGCAGTCAAAGTGAGATCGGGGTTTTGCTGAACCATATAACTGATTCGCTGACCCATTCGTCCGGCAGCACCGGCAACAATTACATTTGTCATAATATTTTCAATAGTTCTGGGGTTTACAGCTTCCGGTCACCCTGCACATCTCCAGGTATCCGTTTCTTTCCAGTTCAGAATTTTCTACAATAACCCTACGCTCTTCATTTCGGTAGTCAACTTCTCAATTGTTGCCTCATCCATCTCGGTCATGGGCAGACGAACCTCTGGAGAGGCTATTGTGCCCATCAACTGCAGGGCTTTTTTCGCTGGTGCCGGGCTGGGATAACAGAACATCGTTCCCATCAGGCCAAATAATTTATAATGGATTGCATTGGCCGTTTCCAGGTCTCCGGCAAGGGCTGCTTCCATCATGTTGGCCATTTCCCTGGGCATGATGTTTGAAGTTACCGAAATAACCCCCTTACCACCGACAAGCACAGTGGGCATACAGGTGAAATCATCGCCGGAAAGCAGGATAAAATCATCAGGACAGAGGCGAATAATCTCGGAAATCTGGTTCAGGCTGCCGCTGGCCTCTTTAATGGCCACCACATTGTCAAGCTCTGCCAGCCTGGCAACGGTTGCTGGAAGCATATTTGTTACAGTGCGGCCCGGCACATTATAGAGCACCATGGGTATATCGACTGCATCAAGGATAGCTTTAAAATGGCAATATAACCCTTCCTGGCTTGGTTTATTATAGTAAGGGACAACCGAGAGCACAGCGTCTGCCCCGCTTGCCTTGGCAGACTCGGTAAGCTCTATGGCCTCAATGGTGTTATTTGCTCCGGTTCCGGCAATGACCGGCACCCGACCGTCAACAATCTTGACAGTCATTTCGATAACCCGTTTATGCTCAGAAAAACTCAACGTGGCAGACTCACCAGTGGTTCCACAGGGTATAAGGCCATGGATACCACCATCTATCTGAAAATTGATTAAATCGGTCAACCCCTGCTCATCCACCTTGCCATCACGCATCGGGGTTACAATTGCAGTCATTGCACCTTGAATTTTTTGCATCACATCCTCCTTTTAGAGTAACGCCTCTGCGTTTAACTCTGCTTTATATACAACATGGGCTGATCCTTTGAGAAAAACATTCTCTGCAGACTGGCCGTTTTTCATATCAAAACTTATTTCGAGCCGATCACCTCCCGAGGTGATAATATCCACCGGTGAAGCGACAATATCAAGCAGACTGGCCACAAGGGCGCATGCTGTTGCCCCGGTACCGCAGGCCAGAGTTTCGTCTTCAACTCCGCGTTCATAGGTGCGAACCTTTAACGCCCTTCCCTGCTCCTGGACAAAATTGACGTTTGTTCCTGCTGGCATAAACGCTTCGTGGTGGCGAATCAGGCTGCCCATCGCACAAACATCCATGCCGGCAATGTCATCAACAAAAACCACAGCATGGGGAACACCGGTATCCACACTGTGCAGCGTGAGCGATAGATCATCCACAACTATTTCACGGTTAAGCTGCAAATCAACAGGATCGGTCATTTTTACGGCAACCTGAATATCCGTTACTTGAGCTGCAATAATTCCTGCCAGCGTTTCAAAACGCATTCTTGCTGGCGCTATGCCATGCATATAGGCAAACCGGGCAGCACATCTGGCACCGTTACCACACATTTCGGCAACTGAACCATCAGCATTGAAAAATACCCATTTAAAATCTGCCTGATCAGAATCTTCAATCAGGATCAGGCCATCAGCACCTGCTGAAAATTTTCTCCTGCAGACCCTGGCAGCAAACTCCCCCATGGCCTCACTGGCTATACAGGGGGTGCGGTGGTCAATAATGATAAAATCATTCCCGGTGCCACTCATTTTAACAAAGGGAATTGGAAACTGGGCTATCTGCATATTTCTGCTTTATATAGACGTTGTTTGCGCGGTACTCTGGTTACCATGCTAGGGAACCTCTCCTATGATGGTATGGTTTGATTGTTGGCTATCCTGCCATACGGTTTGTGTGAGGAGCCTGATCGCTGAACATCCCTTCTATTCCATTACACTCAAAGATTCGCCCCGCAGCAGATCTTCATACTCTTCCCGGTAGCGAATCACCTGGAAACGTTCGTTACAGGCCAGAACTTCGGCTACCCTGGGACGGGAATTATAATTGGATGACATCGAGAACCCATAGGCACCGCTACTCAAAACAGCCAGCAGATCGCCCTGCTCTACCTTAGGCATCATCCTGTCTTTGGCCAGAAAGTCCCCAGTCTCACAGATAGGACCGACAATATCAACCAGTTCCTGATCCTCACTGGCTTCAGTCACCGGCACAATTTTATGATATGCCCCATAGAGTGAGGGACGGGCAAGATCATTCATTGCGGCATCTACCACCACAAACTGTTTTTCTTTTTCACCGCCACTGTTGACCTTGGTGTACTGCACCCTGGTGACTAAAATCCCGGCGTTACCGGTGATCACCCTGCCCGGTTCAAGAATCAGCGTGCAATCCATACCGGCAAGTTCCTTCCGAATGGCCGCAGCATAATCATGGGGATGGGGTGGTTTTTCATCGTCATAGGTGATACCGACCCCGCCGCCAAGATCAAGATAACTAATGCCAATACCGTTGTCATTGAGCGTGGTGATAAATTCTTTGAGCTTTTGCAACGCCTCGACAAAAGGGGATATCTCGGTCAGCTGCGACCCGATATGGCAGCTCACCCCCGCAATCTCGATATTTTCCATATCACGGGCCCGTAAGTACTCCTGCAAAGCCTCATCAACAGGTATGCCAAATTTATTTTTTGCTAAACCTGTGGAGATATAGGCATGCGTTTTAGGGTCAACATCGGGATTAATCCGAAAAGCTACCCTCGCTGTGGCTCCTATCTCTTCAGCAACCCCCTGCAAACGATCTAACTCCTGGGGAGATTCGATGTTAAACATCAGAATGCCACCATAAAGGGCTTCACGCAGCTCTGCTTTGGTCTTGCCAACACCTGAGTAAATAATTTTATTCGGATCAATACCAGCCTTCATGGCCCGAAAAAGCTCGCCACCAGAAACGATATCTGCCCCACTGCCCATCTTGCCTAAAATCTGCAAAATAGCCAGATTGGAACAGGACTTCACCGCAAAGCAGGTCAAATGATCCTGTCCATCAAAGCCGGAATCAAACTCCTGAAAGTTGTGTTTAAGGGCAGTCGTGCTGTACAGGTAAAATGGGGTTCCCACCTGTTTGGCAATAGCCTCAAGAGGGACATCCTCACAAAACAACTTGCCATCTCTATATGTTAAATTATCCATAATCACAAGCCGTTATCCTTGACATCTTCTGGAAAACCGCACCTTAGTAAAATTAATATTTGATCATAACCTCGTTAGACCGCTTACTCTCATTGGCCGGTTTACTGCGGTCAACACTTGAAACAGAGTAGAACGCATGATCAGCAGTTGCAGGGACATTGCGGTCATCAAAAATGGTGTACGGCAGATCAACCTGTTGCAGTAGAACCTGTTTTTTACTACCGGCAAGACGGCGATAGACCCGGTATCCGTTAAGATCTTTTGTTTTAACGTCATCCCAGAACACTTTAACACCGGAGCTGGTACGAACAGCTTTAACGTTTCGAGGGACAGCTGGTGGAGCCATATCAACAGGGGTTGCACTAATCGCCTCGCTGAGCCCGCCACCTACCAACCCCTTATCATACACGGTAAATGCCTGAACACGGTAAAAATAGGTACGGCTATTGGTAATATCTTTATCCAGATAATGGGTGTCAGCAATCTGTTGACCAACATTAGCAAACGTGCCGCCTTCAAGACTTCTTGAAACCTGATAACGAACCGGCTGGGTCACAGCACTGCCATCCAGTTGGGTTGTAACCGGTTGCCAGCTCAAAGCGACCGCGCCATTTTTAACCTCAGCGGCAACTCCCGAAGGAGCCTGGGGGGGTACTTCCCAGACAAAAGAAACCAGATTTGATGGTGCAGATTCTGCTAGCCAGCCGGTCTTACTCCGAACCTGAAAGAAATAGAGGTTACCGGGGCGCAGCAGCGTTGCCTCATACGTGGCCGTTTTTCTGCCCTCACCGGGAAGCGAACCGCCAGCAAGAACAACAGGTTGCCCGTAAGGAAGTGGGCAGGTTTCACAATACTCGTTAACAGGAACCACGGCACGGTATAGCACAAAACTGTCCAGCTCGGTGATAGGCTGGCCGGTAATAGTCTCAACCGGGTAACTCCAGGAAAGAGTTACGCCTTTTTCACTGAGCTCGTATCGAAGATCGTTAACTGCCACCGGTACCACATTCTGTGGAGCTACAGGGAGGGTTTTAAAGCCACATCCGCCAAGTACAGCCACAAGGGCAAGGGCAGCCGGCAGGCTGATGAACACTCTTTTTGCTGTCGTCGACCAATTCACCATCATCATGCTATTCCCAGTTGTTGTTCTGCACGCTCAAGAGCTTCGGCAACCCGAACTCCGGCTGTGCCACCTGCAGAGGTGCGGCTGTCAACCGAACCTTCCACGGAAAGGACATCAAAAATATCAGCTTCAATCAATGCTGAAAACTGTTGCAACTCTTCAAGATTAAGCTCTTCTAGTTCAATATCTCGCTTTTGACACAGGGCAACAATTCTTCCCACCACCCCATGAGCCTTACGGAAAGGCATATTCTTTTTTACCAGATAATCGGCGATATCTGTGGCTGTCATAAATCCACCATAACATGAATTTTTCATCTGTTCGGTGTTAAATTTACTGTTGGCCAGCAACTCTGCCGTGATACCAAGCGAAGCCTTGACCGTATCAAGAGCATCAAAAAGCTGTTCTTTATCTTCCTGAAGGTCGCGGTTGTAGGTGAGGGGCAGCCCTTTAACCGTCATGAGCAAAGCCACAAGAGCCCCGGTAACCCGTCCGGCTTTCCCCCGGATAAGCTCAGGGATATCCGGATTCTTTTTCTGAGGCATTATTGAGGAGCCGGTACAGTACATATCGCCAATTTGTATAAACTCAAATTCCTTGGACGACCAGAGCACAAACTCCTCAGCCATTCTGCTCAAATGGAGCTGTATGGTGGTTAGGCAAAAAAGAAACTCCATGGCAAAATCCCGGTCTGCGGTGGTGTCCATGGAATTTGCCGATACAGCCGGGAAATCAAGTGCTGCTGCGACAAAATCCCGGTCTACAGGTAACCCTGTGCCGGCAAGAGCTGCACTTCCCAGGGGCATAATATTAATCCGCCTGACACAGTCGGAAACCCGATCCCGATCCCGTCCAAACATCTCCACATAGGCAAGCAGGTGATGAGAAAGCAGCACAGGCTGCGCCCGCTGCATGTGGGTATATCCGGGCATAATAGCCCCCAGACAGGTGCGAGCCTGGCGGGTAAAGGCTTTCTGCACATCTGCAAGCAGCTGGTCAAGTACTGTCCCCTGGTCACGCAGGTAAAGACGGATATCAAGGGCAACCTGATCGTTACGACTGCGGGCTGTATGAAGCTTTTCACCGGCAGAGCCAATGCGATCGGTCAGGGCTTTTTCAATATTCATGTGAATATCTTCAAGCTCTGGCCGAAAAACAAAGGTGCCGCTGGCAATATCCTGCTCAATTTCCAGCAATCCTTTAACGATTAATTCCGCTTCATTATCTGTTATAAGTCCCTGCCTGGCCAACATCCTTGCGTGAGCGATGGAACCCTTAATATCGTGATGATAAAGCCGCCAGTCATAGCTGATAGACTCGGTAAAGGCTTCCACGGAAGCAGCCGTTGCCTCTGAAAAACGTCCTCCCCAGAGTTTGCCCGATTTGGGTGCAGGGTCTGTCATTGTCTTTCTTATTTTTTATGTAACGCCTGAATCTGCAGACGCAGGGAGTTTAAACGGATAAAACCACCTGCATCGGCCTGATTGTAGACTTCGTCTTCTTCAAATGTTGCAAAAGCTTCAGAATACAGAGAATTATCAGATTTTCGACCAACAGGAATGCAGTTCCCTTTATACAGCTTGAGACGTACAGTACCATTCACTGTAGCCTGGCAGTCATCCATTGTTTTCTGGAGGATGCTCATTTCCGGAGAAAACCAGAAACCGTTATAAATAAGCTTGGAATATTCCGGAATCAAGCTGTCTCGAATACGCATAACCTCTCGATCAAGAGTGATGGTTTCAAGGTCTCGATGTGCAGTCCGTAAAATCGTGCCACCGGGCGTTTCGTATACGCCGCGAGACTTCATGCCGACAAAGCGGTTTTCAACCATATCCAGCCTGCCTATGCCGTTTTCACCGCCAAGGGTGTTGAGCCGGGTAAACAGATCAACGGGTGAGAGCCGTTCCCCATCAATGGCGACAGGCGTACCCTGTTCGAAATCCATCTCAATATAGGTCGGTTTATCCGGGGCTTTTTCCGGCGAAACAGAGAGTTTAAACATCCCCTCCTCTGGTTCGTTCCAAGGGTCTTCAAGGATACCGCCCTCAAAACTTATGTGGAGCAGGTTTTCATCCGAACTATACGGGTTCTTCTTGGTGGTCGGAATGGGAATGTTGTGTTCTTTGGCAAAGGCAACAAGCCGTTTGCGTGAGTTAAGATCCCAAAATCGCCAGGGAGCAATAATCTGCAAAGACGGATTTAAGGCCAGATAGGTCAACTCAAAACGTACCTGATCATTGCCCTTGCCGGTGGCACCGTGACTGACTGCATCCGCACCCTCTTCCCTGGAAATTCGTACCTGCTCTTTACCAATAATGGGACGGGCAAGGGATGTCCCCAGTAAGTATGATCCCTCATAAATGGCATTGGCCCGAAATGCCGGAAAAATGTACTCGCGGACAAACTCTTCGCGCAGGTCAGAAATAATCACCTTTTCAGCACCTGTTGCCATGCCTTTTTCCCGGACAGCATCCCAATCTTCATGCTGACCAACATCTGCGGCATAGGCGATAACCGGGCATTCATATTCCTCAGACAGCCATTTTAAAATAACTGAAGTGTCCAGACCACCGGAATAGGCCAATACTATTTTATTTACACTCATATACTCTGTTTTATTTTCTCTATTTTTATGTTCAGAATGAAAAAATCAACAACCCCAACGCTCATTAGAGTTCATCATTTATCAGTAGCTCCAGAATCGCCTTATGCATATGCATCTTGTTTTCCGCCTGATCAAAAGCAACAGACTGCGCGCCTTCAAGAACCTCTTCGGTGATCTCCTCTTCACGGTGAGCTGGTAGACAGTGAAGAACTATTGCCTCTTTATTGGCTTTGTTCAGTAATGAGGAGTTGAGCTGATAAGGCTGAAAAATACTCAATCTTGCTTCCGACTCATCCTCCTGCCCCATGGAAGCCCAGACATCAACATTGATCACATCTGCACCACGAACAGCCTCAACGGGATCACGAAGCAGGGTAATAGGGTGTTTGGCAACCTTACTGGCTGCCTCAAGCAACGCTGGGTCGGGCTCATATCCTTCCGGGCAGGCCAGGGTTAAAGAAAAACCCAGAACAGATGCAGCCTGAATCCAGGAATTGGCCATGTTGTTACCATCGCCAAGCCAGACAATTTTTAAACCATCCAAGGTTCCCTTGCTTTCGATCACAGTCATAACGTCACTTAAAATCTGGCAGGGATGATGCAGATCTGTCAGGGCGTTAACCACCGGAACATCCGAGTATTTGCTCAACTCATCCACGACTTCCTGGCCAAAAGTCCGAACAACAATAGCATCGGCATAGCGTGCCAGAACCCGGGCGGTGTCTTTTAAGGGCTCACCCCGATCAAGCTGGGTCTCTTTGGCTGACATAAAAATAACCTGTCCGCCCATGCCGTACATGGCCGACTCAAAAGACACCCGTGTCCGGGTTGACGGCTTTTCAAACAACAGACAAATTGTTCTTCCAGCAAGATGGTTGTGGTAGATACCTGATTTTCTTTCTTTTTTCAAAACAAGCGCGCGTTCAATAAATGTTTGCAGCTGCGCCTGGGTAAAATCTTGTAATGCCAACAAATGGGTACTCATAATCTCTTCTCTACTTTAAAAAACAGCCCGACCACGTCCAGAGAATACTCAGGAACAACCGTTCCTGTCCAGTGCAGGCAGTCAGACCAAAAATTATTGATATAAAAAAAACATCGTTTTTGCAAAGTAATTCTACTGTAACCGATATTATTCCACAGTTTTTTGCCACATGCAGTGATGAATTTTACCAATTCATCATCACCGTCTCTGGATAACTGTCCAAAAAAAAAGCGCGACACCCGGTTTTCGGGTGTCGCGCACAGTTACTCTATGCCTCTTAAAAAATCACATGGGAACAATTAACCTGTTACTGTCCTCATTCCAGCTAACAATCACATACCAGATGGCCATGATAAGCCCAATCATCAGCAAGGTCTCGGTGTATCCACCAAGCGCATCTGGAAGATAAACGTAATTACCGAGTTTTCCTGCCTGCTCAAGCCCGGTGACATCAATGGAACCACCTTCCTGGATAGCCTCCATAATGTCATCTACATCAGTATCAATCAGACCAAATTTTGCCTGGGTCAGGAGATTGTGGAGTGACTGCCCTTTAACCTCAAATTCCATAGCCTTAAACCTGTGCGACATAACAGCGTTGGCAATGCCAAAGAAAGGAACAACCACCCAGAGTTTAATCTGTCCTTCACCAACTCTCCATAATGTTCCTGATCCACAACCGCCAGCAAGCATTGCGCCAAGACCAAAGATAAAACCACCCACAACACCACCCCAGCCAAAGGTTCCGCGAACATAATTTGCAGGTGCAAGAACAGGCTCACCGTCATGCATGGGAACACCATATTGCAGGACAGCACCACCAATGGCAAGAATAAAAATAGAGAGGGCAACAGATTTAGCAAGGGTACAGTCACCAGTCATATGCGGTTCGCGAAACCCTTGAACCATACACCAGCGGCCACGTTGCATTGCATAACCAAGACCGGCAGCAATGACCAGGAGACCAGAAAGCGAAGCAATATAGTCTACATTGCCCTCACCATCGTAACCAGCATAATACCGTGCGCCCCAAATCAGCGCGGCCAGTGCGCCAAGACCAAAAATAAACTGTAAAGCCCGGGGTATGTTGATAGTCCACGATCCTGTTGATCCCCAGGTTATGTATTCCATTTCTTTGTAGAGTAGCCATAGACCAAGAATAACGCCTATTACAAGCCCAAGCCACATAGAAAACCCGTTAGCCGCAAGGTTACCGATAGCATTATACATGCCGCCAACATTACATCCGCCGGCAAAGGCAGAGCCAACCCCCATCAAAATACCGGCAATAACACCTTTTACAAGCTCACGGTAAGGGGGAAAACGAAGGGCAAACTGCCCCCCAAGACACGCTGAGAGAAAAGCACCGCCAATAAAACCAACACCAATAACCGAACCGGAACTGATTAAAGCCGATTTAGGCATTTTTTCAAAAACCCCTATGCCGTAAAGAATCCAGTCGCCCCAGTTTCGAATAGCACCCACGGCACCCCATGGGCGCCACCATGCCATAATCAGAATACTCAACAAGGCCACAATTACGCCGGTAATATTGGCGTTCCACTCTGATTCGCAGAGAACTTTATACAACCCCCGTATTTTACCTAGAAAACTGCCTTCGCTCATTTCTTCCTCCTTCATCTCTATAAAAATGACCCCATACCAGAAAAACACCTGATTAACGCTGTATGCGCAGGGGGTGTAGTCGTAAATTTTGCAAGTTACGTCACTTGAAAAACACATCAACAAAATGCTATAATTACATCACTCCATTTAACGTTAGACGCTGTTTTTGTCAAGGATATTGACCGATTATGGCCGTATACCACACCTTATATTTAAGTTTTTTATTATTTATTTTAAACAGTTAGAGTTATCTTTCATTTTGAATTACCATTCATTTTGATCTTGACAAAAAAAACCATTTTCGTTATAAAAAAATTCTTAATCTCCATTTTACAAACCATGAATATCATTAATTGGTATTTTGCTCCAAATAGAATACGTTTTTAGTTACACCTTTTTTTATCTAGTGACTGGCCGAAAACGAGGATTTTTGTTCGAGGTTAAGGATTGCGAAAAAAATAAGCGCAGGCATATAAATGATATCGGACTCTACACTTACCTTCGAGCATTATTTTTTGCGCATGACGCAGAGATCGGACATCGGACAAAAAGACCATATTGGGACAGGCACTATCTATATTCCTAAGGAAGGAGGAAAACATGAGTGATGTAAAAGTAGCACCAGAAGGGTTGGACATTGCCGCCGTACTTGATGCCAAAGGCTTGAGCTGCCCCATGCCTCTGCTGCGTACCAAAAAAGAAATGGGTAAACTCAACGCTGGAGAAATTCTTCAGGTGGACGGTACAGATCCTGGTTCACGAAATGACATTCCCGGCTGGTGCGAACGTTCCGGTCATGAATATCTTGGTGAAAAAGAGGAAACCGGTTACATCAGCTTTTTTGTCAAGAAGGGATAATCTTCCCTTCCCCCTTTTTTAGGGTTTATAGAGATAAAATACAGTCTGTACGGTCTTAAACTCTGTATTTTATCTCTATTTTTAACCTTTCTTTTCCTGAATTAACTACAATTTCCGGAGAATATTATGTCAAAAAGTCTCGGTATTTTTGTTACCAACCCTGATCAGTTTAAACATGTCATGGGTATAACCAAGGCTGCGAAAGCCAAGGGTTCCAAAGTTAAAGTTTTCTTCACCTGGGATGCCACCCACAACGCCAAAAAAGAACCTGATTTCCCAGAGCTTTGTAAAATAGCTGATGATGTGGCCATCTGCGTGGATAGCTACAAAAACATGGGCTATGATGTTGATGATGTTCCCGAGGGTCTTGATCCCAAAAAAATGGCTACTCAGGCACAGCATGGTATCATCATTGAAGATTATGACTGTTACTTAAGCTTATAAGGAGTTGAGAGCAATGGAATATAAAAAAGTATGTTTAATGTACCGTGACAAAAGTTCAGCGGTGGACGGTATACGCTCAGCTCTTGGTCTTGCTGTTGAAAATATGTATGCCTATGGCTGTGTTATGGATGATGTAGAAATGGATAAACTCGGTGAACACAATATCGAATCCATTGAAATGCTACGAGAAATGGAAGGGGAAATCTACAGTACCAAAACTGCCAACTGTGAGCTTAACGGATTAGAACCCATGACCATTGAAGAGCTTGGAGAAAAACTTCGTGACATGACCCATGTCATTCCTTACGGCGTCATCAAATAGCAGGGAGAACTTATAATGAAAATATTACACGTTTATCGTTCAGAACCTGATGATACTACTAAAAAACTGGTGGAAATAGTCGGGAGAGACCGTGATGTTGACTCATTTGATCTCAACGTTGATGAGCCTGATTACAGTGCATTGGTTGATAAAATTTTTGAAGCCGATCAAACCATTTGCTGGTGGTAACTGATTTTTCTTTCTTATTTAGTGTCTGTCCAAAAAAGAAAATTTTTGTTCGAGCTCAGGTAAGCGACCGACGGGAGACTCCGAGGATTGCGAAAAAAATAAGCGCAGGCATATAAGTGATAACGGAGTTTACGATTACCTCCGCGCATTATTTTTTGAGCATAACGCAGAGATCGGACAAAAAGACCATTTTGGGTCAGGCACTCGCTA
>RKSL01000082.1 GCA_008633435.1 Candidatus Desulfobulbus rimicarensis
ATCTTGACAAAGCCTTCTCATGGAAGCGTAGACTCCGATATCACTTATATGCCTGCGCTTGTTTTTTTCGCAATCCTCGGAGTCTCCCGTCGGTCGCTTACCTGAGCTCGAGAAAAAATCCTCATTTCTGGACAGACACTGGCTAACAACTTTAGCCAAAGGTGCGGGCAGGAGAGCTGTTTCATAAAACAATCTTTCTGGTGACTAAAAAAGTCAAACATTAGGCAGCGAACTGGTGCCGTCCAGAAGTAGCTGAGAGAAATGTAACAGCTGCTGGAGTGTCGCTGTTGAAAGAAAAGAAGTGTTGCCGGGGTTGCCAGCAATTCCCTGAGATATATTATGACGGGGCAAGAGAAAGGTATGTGTGGCCAATGGCGAGCTGGTCAGCCCGTTGAGATTTCAACCACCGGAAATGGAACAGGAGTTACATCCAGTTTCAAAATTGTATTTGCGTGCGGTGGCTCTTTTTTGTAGACATCGCTCTCCTGGTGATTGCGTTGGCCTTGTATCGTATTGGCGACGGCAGGTCGGGAGTTGGCTCCCAGCTGATAAACGCCCAGGTGGGAACATGGCGACGGTGCAGGGTAATTGAATTGTCTTTATGACGGGTAGCAATTGAGTCGACGTATTGTTTCAGGTGGTGTTTTTCGGTTGGGCTGAGATCTTTGAACATCCAGGTGTAGCTGGCCAATGCCTCGTTAAAATCTTTGTAATGGAGGGTGCCTTCAAGTTTGATGTAGTTGACTGTTGGCAGCAATCCCAGTTGGTAAAGAAGGTTGACTGTATATATATAGTCAGGTGTTGTGGCTTTTTTTCGACCAATGGCTGCAAATGCGTCCGGGTCTTTGGGGCCGAATTTAACCCGGTCTGTTATGCAGACCCGTTTTGTCGCAAAAGCGTTTAAACGGAGCAGAGCATCTTTCAGGTCTGTTACAGCCATTGATCGCGAAGCAATGGCAACATCGTGCGGCTGGACACCATGCGCAGCCCAGTCGTCTTCCCAGGCAAGTTGATGGCAGCATATATTGTTCAGGCCTTTGGCTTTTGCACGCTTCTTGAGGATGCTGAGCATGTTTGCCGAAAAATCAATGGCACATACTTGTTGTACCTGTTGGGCCAGGGGGATGGCCAGGGTGCCGGGGCCGCAGCCGACATCCAGGATGCTCCAGCCCGGTTGCGGTGCTAACAGGGCAAGAAATTTCTCGGTGTAGACCGAGTGCACAGTTCTTGTGGCAAATGAGGCAGCTTTTTGATCCCAGTCTGTTGCCTGTTTTTTTTGCGATGGCTTGTTGTGGTTGGCCTGTTGCCAAAGAGATGCCCAGTCAAGGTCTTGCGGCCTGATTTTGTCCATACTTTATCGCCCATGGTTAAAATGATTTGACACTACCTGTTGCCTGTGATTAAAATATAAAATTTTAATAAAGTAAATGGGCTGCCTTGAGTCGGCGTGTTATGCGTACCATTCTGGTGTTCTGCAGCATTGCAGTCAAGACGCAGTGAAACCGGAAACAAACCAGTGTACAATCAGCGGTGTGCTGATATTCGACTGTAACCGGGCACAGCCAAATACATGTAAAGGATACGATTATGAGTAAAAGAACTTTTCAACCCAGTAATTTGAAACGCAAACGAACCCATGGATTTCGTTCCCGTATGAAAACCCGGGCCGGCCAGGCGGTTATTAAACGCAGACGAGCCAGAGGGCGTAAGCGGCTTTCTGCCTGAATCGGTGAAAAAATTCAAACTTCCTAAAGCCTGTGTGATCAGGACGACCAGGGAGTTTAATCAGGTGTATCGTCACGGTGTGAGATTGCGTGGGAAAGGTTTTGCGCTTATTTGTCTGTCTGGGGTACAAACCCGTACCAGGTTGGGTGTCAGTATTCCGCGAAAGGTGGGCAACGCTGTGCGCCGCAACAGGATAAAACGGATAATTCGTGAAACCTTTCGCCTGCACCGTGATATTTTCCCTGCTTCCAGTGATGTTGTCTTTACTGTCCGTCCCGGCTTTTCTCTGCAGGGGATGGTCGCAGTTCGTGATGCCGTTGCAAAACTCACCAGCGCTTCCGGTTAGGCTGCTATGAGCTGCCGTTGCCATCATCGTTCTTCTGGCATAAAAGCCTCTGGAACAGCCCCGGATGCAGCTTTTGTCAGCAGAGTTTGTGTGTTGCTTATCAAAGGCTATCAATACTGTATTTCACCATTTTTTCCACCATGTTGCCGGTATACGCCGACATGTTCGCAGTATGCTGTAGAGGCCGTTGTACGATACGGAGCATGCAAGGGGATGTGGCTTTCCTTCTGCCGTATCCTTCGTTGCCACCCCTTTGCCCGCGGCGGCTATGACCCGGTAAAATAATTGTTTGCCGCATAATTGAAAGGTGGTTTGTACCGGGGCCTGACAGATGCGACAAGATAAGGATATATGTAACCATGGATATGTACAGAACTTTTCTGGCTATTATTCTCTCATTTCTGATTTTAATAGGGTATCAGTATTTTTTTGTTCCTTCCCAACCTGTAGCCCCTCCAGTGGAGACTGCCCAGCAGGTACAAGAAACTCAAGCTCCAGCTGCAGAGGCTGGCAGCAAAACTGCTGACTCTGCCAAAACTGCTGCTCCGCTCTCTGTGCCTGCTGCTTCTGCGAAGATCGCTGACGTAAAGATAGATAAAAATGCGCGTGATATAACAGTGAACACGCCACTTTATACGGCTGTGTTTTTTGAACAGGGCGGAGGGATCAAGAGTTTTGTTCTGAAGAAGTATCGCAGTGAGGTTGACAAGAACTCTGCACCCATGGAGATGGTCAAAACGACCAGTCCCGCCCAATTCCCATTGGTTTTTACCCTGGATAATGGTGCTGCCGGGCAGTTGCCTGTTTTTACCTCGAGTAAAGTATCTTTAGATATCGGGGCAGGTGGTGAAGGCGAACTTGTCATGGATGCGCTTCTTGAAAACGGGTTGAGCATTCGCCGCACCTTGCATTTCAGAGCCGACAGCTATCTGATAGATAATTTTTATACGGTCACCAACACCGGTGAAACATCACAACAGGTCAGTCCGGCCATGGTTATGACCAATGTTCCTTTTGCTGTTGCCAAGGCCTCCAGTCGTTACCTGTTCAGTGGGCCTTCTGTATATCTCAATGATGAACTTGAAGAGATAAAAGATAAGAAGCTCAAGGAAGGGCCGATTGTTCTTCAGGGGGCTATCAAGTGGGCTGCTTACGAAGATAATTATTTTATGAGTGCAGTCATACCCGAGCAAAACGGTACGGCCATGGTCACTATGACTGCAGTAGGGCATGCTGTTCGGACGGTTGTGAGTGACGGCGTGTATGCTCTTGAAGCCGGGGCAAAGCAGACCTTTACCTATGCTGCGTATCTTGGGCCCAAAAAATTATCTATTCTCAAGGCTGCAGGCTCGGATCTTGCCAAAGCCGTGAATTTTGGCTGGTTTGATGTCCTTGCTAAGCCCATGCTCTTTCTGCTCAATTTCTTTTATCAGTATATTGGCAACTATGGCATAGCGATTATCCTGCTTACCTGTCTGATCAAAGGTGTTTTCTGGCCGATTACCCATAAGGGTATGAAGTCAATGAAAAACATGCAGAAATTGCAGCCAAAAGTTGCCAAGCTCAAAGAAAAGTATAAAGATGATCCGGCAAAGATGAATCAGGAAATGATGGCCATGTACAAAACGTACAAGGTCAATCCCATTGGTGGCTGTTTACCCATGGTTTTGCAAATTCCGTTTTTCTTTGCTCTGTATCGGGTGCTGATGGCAGCGATTGAGCTTCGTCATGCGCCTTTTATGTTGTGGATTAACGATTTGTCTGCGCCTGATCGGTTAATGGTCGGGTTTGACATTCCCATGCTGCATGGCATTCCGGTACTGACGCTGTTAATGGGCGTTTCGATGTACCTGCAGCAGAAAATGACACCGACGACAGCCGATCCCACCCAGGCCAGAATTATGCAGTTTCTGCCGGTCGTGTTTACCTTTATGTTCATTAATTTTGCTTCAGGTCTGGTGCTGTACTGGTTTGTCAACAATCTTCTTTCTATTCTCCAGCAGCAGGTTATTAACCGTCAGACAAGCAAAGCATCAATTTGATTGCACAGGAAAATCTCTATGGCAAAAGGAAAAGATTTTTACGGTAAAGATGTAACAGAGGTGATCAGTAAAGCCTGCAAAGAATTATCCGTTTCCCAGGGTGATCTTGACATTGAAGTGCTTGAGACAGGATCGGCTGGAATTTTTGGTCTTTGTAAGAAAAAAGCACATATTCGGGTCACACTTAAGTCCGAACCTGGCGCGGCGCAGTCTGAAAAACCCCAGGAAGCCGATATCGTCGGACAAAAGGGAAAGGCTGAATCCGGTGAACCTGTTGAGGGCCAAGCAAAAAAAGCAGATGGGGCTGATCAGAAAGTCGCTAAGGCTAAATCCGGCAAAAAAACACAAACCTCTGCGACTCAAAAGAAACAGCAAAAGTCGGCAGGCCAGGGGGGAAAAGCCGTTGCGTCCAAAGAAGCTCCCCCGTCTGAACGCGAACTGCCTTCAGATGAAGTGGTTGCAACCGTTCGTGATGATATTGTTCAGTTTGTCGAAAAAATGGGGTTTCCCTCTGAAGTGCAGGTCGATATTGTAGACTATAGTCTGGAGTGCCGTATAAGTGGCGAGCATGAAGACGCGCTTATCGGTCAAGACGGCAGAACGCTTGACAGCTTGCAGTATTTATTGCGTAAGATGATGTCCAGGAGGCTTCCGGATCGAATGATGCTGACCCTTGATGTCGGCAATTACAGGGAACAACGCGCAATTGAGTTAAAAGAGCGTGCTCTTGAACTTGCCGAACAGGTCAAGGATGATGGGAAAACTCAGGTTATTCCCGCACTTAACCCATCAGAACGCCGCGTTGTCCATATGATTCTTCAAGAGGATAAAACCATTCGCAGCCGATCTGTTGGTGAGGGCTTGTTTAAAAAGGTACTCATCTACAAACCCGGTAAGAAAAAGAAATCCGGTTCCCGCAAGGGGAAGGGGCGCCAGGGTGGCCGTTCGTCCGGCAACCGATGATACCATAGCCGCCATTGCCACAGCTCCGGGCACCGGTGGTATAGGTATTATCCGCATCAGCGGCCAAAAGGCTGCCGATCTTCTCCGTCGTATTTTCAGGCCGTTACGGCCGCAATCTCCATTGACAAGTCATAAGCTCTATTACGGCACCATTATTGACTGCCAGGGGCAAGTTCTTGATGAAGTGCTGGCCGTTTACATGAAGGCGCCTCACACCTATACCCGAGAAGATGTGGTTGAGTTGCAAAGCCACGGCAGTCATCTCGTCCTCCAGGCTATTTTACAGGAAGTTCTTGCGCTTGGGGCTCGGGCAGCAGAGCCGGGTGAGTTTACCAAACGTGCATTTCTGGCAGGCCGGATTGATCTGACACGGGCTGAAGCTGTTATTGATCTGCTCCAGGCACAGACCGACAGCGGAATGCGTCTGGCCGTTGATCAGATGCAGGGTGCGTTGTTTGACCGGGTTGCTTTGGTTCGTGACGCACTGATCGACTTACTGGCCTTGGTTGAAGTGGCCATTGATTTCCCCGATGATGATGTTGAAATTCTTGATGTTGATACCATGCTGCCTCAACTGCAGCAGAAGGTGGTCGATCCGCTTAAACAACTGATTGCCTCTGCTGATAAGGGCAAAGTTATTCGTGAAGGCGTAAAAGTCGTTATTGTCGGACGACCCAATGTAGGTAAGTCCAGTCTGCTCAATGGATTACTCTGCGATGACAGGGCGTTGGTCACGGCTATCCCCGGGACGACCCGTGACACCATTGAAGAGTTAATCTCGGTTCGGGGTATTCCTGTTCATCTTGTTGACACCGCTGGCATCCGATCCCATGAAGATGCTGTTGAGGAACTGGGAATCGAGCGTGCCCGCCGTAAACTTGAAGAGGCGGATATTGTTCTTTTTGTTGTTGACCTCAATGCCGGGATTACAGAAGCCGACAGAGAACTCTATCAGTCTCTGGGCATAAAAAAACGCATTATTGTCCTTAATAAGCTTGATATTGCCTCGGCTGGGGAAATTGCTCGTTTAAGGGATGAGTTTTCAGAAGAATTACTGGTTGAAATATCCGCCCGTCAGGGTGCTGGGCTGGACGAGCTTCTTGATGCCATGTATGCGATGATTCTCGGCAGTAAAGAGGCGTTGACTGAGCAGCTTTCCTGCGCGCCAAACCTGCGACACAGGGTAATACTTGAAAAGAGCCTTGAAGCCTGCGCCCACCTGCGTCAAACGCTGGAATCGTTTGCGCCTGCTGATCTTGTTGCAGTGGATATTCAGGTCGCTCTTGATTATTTAGGTGATATTGTCGGGCTTACCACCCCGGAAGATGTGTTGGATGCGCTGTTTTCCAGATTCTGTATAGGCAAATAAGACGGAATCTCGCTAGGAGGATTGGAGATTACTGCGTTTTCCGGGCAGACGAAGGCATGGGCGTGGCCTGGATAGTTTCCAGAGGCGTTTGTGTTGCGGTTTTTTTAGGATTTTTTGGGCTATTGTCCTTTTTTTTGTTATCAGCGGCTTTGATTTCGCCGTTTAATGAAGCCCCGGATTCAACGGTAAGGTTGCCTGCGGTAACGGTGCCATGGATAACGGAAGTTGCCTGGGCAATAAAGGTTTTTGCCTCAACATTTCCGGTTATTGCTCCGTGGCAGATGATGGTTTCCACTTTGACATCACCAATAATTGTGCCAGCTTCACTGAGTACCAGGTATTCGCCAAAGACATTGCCATCAATTTTACCGTCGATCCTGGTCTTGCCACTGAATCGAATCTCACCGGTTATCTGCATTTCCTCGGAAAGAATGGACGAGATCGGGTCATTGAGACCCTTTATCCCACCTGCTGAGGATTCATTTTTTGTAAAAATTCCCATGGATATCTATTTTGCAGATGCAGTAACGGTCATCCCGTTGACCCGCATGTATTTAAGAGGATTAATGGCCTTACCCCAGTGGCGCACTTCGTAATGGAGATGAGAGCCGGTTGACCGGCCGGTATTGCCGACAAGTCCGATCACCTGCCCACGTTTTACCCGGTCGCCACGGGAAACCAGTCGTTTGGATAAATGTGCATACATGGTTTCATAGCCATTGCCGTGCAGCAGAACAATGCAGTTACCATATCCTGACAGGTATCCTGCTTTTTTGACAACAGCATCACCTGTAGATCGGACATTGTCGCCTGTATTTCCTTTAAAATCAATCCCTTCGTGGAAGCCTCGATGCTTGTTGAGCGGATCAATCCTTCTACCGAAAGGAGAGCTTATCTCGGTGTAAATAGGAAATCCCAGAGGCATTTTCTTAATTAATGAAAGATACGTGTCTGTGTCAGTAATCAGTTGGTCTGAATAATCATCAATCGAAATAAAAGGGCCACCACTGTGGTCGGTTTCTTTGTTGGTTTTTACCCGCACACCCAGCTGGTTAATCACGGTTTCAATAATTTTTGATCGTTGCTCAAATTCACTGATTTTTTCTTCAAGCTGTGCTTCCTGATTTTGCTTGATAGTCTCAACTTTTTGCTGGTAGTTTTTTGCCAGGTTGTTTTTTTCGCTGGTAACAGATTCTAATGTGTTTTGGATAGTGGCAAGTTGCTGCTGATGTACTGCATTGCTGGAATCAATAACAGCTTGAAGCTCTAGATTTTTTTTGATGTTGTGTATCCCGAAAAACGAGGTGATACCGAGGATACACATTGTCAGGGTAATGGCAATAACAGTTCTGCGCAGGGTTGTTTTTTCCAGGGTAAGAGAACGTGCCTTACCGGATTCTCCGGTCACAATAATATGGAGTTTGTTATCCGTCATAAGTTGAATTACGTTTTGCGGGGTGATTTTTGAGAATGCTTATTGAATATTAATTGATAAATTACATACTTGTTTACACTTGTGTGGCGCAAAAATCAAGAAGAATAGGCGAAAAACAGCCGGAAGCGGCCAAAAGGAGGTGGTTTGTGCTGGAAAAAGGAAAAAACAGGAGTTTTGTAAGAGAAATGCGACAAAAAAGTCTGTTTTTTCCAGTGATCCAGCTGATCTTCGGCGAGCTCTGTTTGCGGCTGGAAGAGCCTGTCCTGAAATCTGCTGCAGGGGCAGGTTAGCCGGAAAAGCTGTCAGCATACAGCTTTTCAATGGCTGCTTTGCCGTCGTCGCTGAGGTATCTTGTGCCTGAGCCTACAAAGGTGTCATAGGCAATGTTCGGGCTTTCTTCTGGTTGCCAGCTGTCGTTTTTCCAGGTAAACCAGCCCTTGTGGTTCTGGTCATAGACATGGAGTGGGCGGTTGAAGAGTTTTGCCAGTTCTACAGCCCAGCCTGTCCCGCCTTTTACTGAGTTGTCTTCAAGGATTGTGCCGATAACAAACACCTGATGTCCCTTGTTGACCATATGGAAGATAGCCTGCAAAACCCGGCGTATTTTCTCGGTCTCGTAATAGGTGCGGTTCATCATGCGGGAGGCAATTTCCATGCTGATGTCACCACGTTGGAGATCTTCTTCTGAAAGGGTAACTGCATTGCGATCCCGGTTTAACCGGTGGCCGTCAAAGGTGAAAATAACCTCATCAGCACCATATTGTTCCGCCAGTTCACCAAAGGCTGTTTCTGCTCCTTTGAGACCACCATGATACAATGTACAATCACCTGCGTTCATAAATGTCACCCTTGTCTGTAGTTATTTTGTTGCCTTGAAAAAGACCCGCCAGGGTGCGGGGTATCCTTCTATAGTAAGCTCCGGGTCGCTCTTGTCAATAAAATCTTCATAGGATTCAAAATCCATCCACTCTGTTTTGCGCTGCTCTATGCTGCTCATGGCATGGTTGCAAAAACACCTGATTTCGCGAAAACCTGCCCGGATCAGCCAGTTATGCAGGCAGGATGCAGTGGGGACAAACCAGGTTCCCGGGACTTTGGCATAGGTTTTTTCAGGGAAAAGAGCCAGTGGTTGTTCTCCGGCAATTCCTTGTGATTCAAGGAGAAGACAGCCTCCGGGGGTGAGTGCTTTGTGTAGATCACGCAGGGCATCAATGGGTGAGGGCCGATGGTATAAAATCCCCAGGCAGAAAATAATGTCAAAGCAGTCCGGGAACAGGGGAAGATGTTCAATACCAAGCAGATCTATGCCCAGATTACCCATTCCCGCAAAGGTATTGAGCGCGGAAAAGGCGAAATAATGGTGCACATAAGGCTCAAAGCCGAGTACAAATTTTGGCTGATAAGCTGCCATCCTGAACATGTAATACCCATTGTTGCAGCCAATATCAGCAATTATTTTACCCTTCATGTCCGGTATTTCGGGCAGTAGCCGGTTCCATTTTCGCTGGCTTTGCCATTCTGCGTCTATATCGATACCAAAAACAGAAAAAGGGCCTTTGCGCCAGGGCATGAAGTTACGGAGCAGAGCGTGTACCTCTGCATATTCTTCGGTGCTAAGATCGTCACGCCTGCCAATGGTGACAATGTCGTCTGTGAACTTAACCGCCGAGGCGCGCAGGTGGCTGACGCGTTCCAGGGGGGTGCGGTAGCGGAGAAAGCCTTTTTTGGACTGGGATATCCAAGCCTTTTTTTCGTGGTGAATTCTGCTGATCGCATCCTGATCTGCCCGCGGCAGATAGTTGAGGTATGAGCACATTATTTTTTATTTTTTTATTTTTCCTTGAGTGCAACAAAAGAGGCAAAGTTTACCCATTGAAAAAAGGTGTCAACTTCGCTGAAACCAGCCCCTGAAAGCAGCTCGATGTTTTCCTGGACAGAACAGGGAATAAGCACATTCTCAAGAGCCTCCCGCTTGGCGGCAATCTCAAGCTCTGAATAGCCCTGCTTTCTCTTGAAATCATAATATAATTCTATGTAGTTACGATTAATTCTGCGGTTTGGGCTGATTGTTTTTTCACTCATGAGCAGCATGCCGCCCGGGGCCAGACTCCGGTATATTCTGCGAATAAATTCAGCTCTTCTCAGGGGACGGATAAACTGCATGGTATAGTTACAGATAACGATGTCTGCCCCGTGTATATCGGTTTGGGTTATATCATCTCTGTGAAATTCGATGATTGAGGCTTTGCCATACATTTCTGCTTTGCGACGTGCCTTGTCAATCATGGCCGGAGCATTGTCAATGCCGATCCAATGGAGCCGCATGTCCCCGAGCAGGCGGCTTAAACTCAGCAGGGTGGTGCCAGTGGAGCAGCCCAGGTCAACTACTCTGCTGCCCGGTGTGGCAAGGTTATGAATCATGGCGGCAGACAGCTCAATCACGGTCTTGTAGAAAGGGATTGATCGGTCGAGCATGTCATCAAATACTTCGGCTACCTGCTCGTTGAAATGGAAATCTTCGGTTACTTTACCGTTGCTGTAGATGCGGTCACTGGTCATTTTGGGGTTCCGGGTATCAGAAGAAAGCGTTGCTCACCATCTGTAAAATAGCCTTGCTATCTTGTCAAACTGAAAGTATAAAACGCACGTAAACAACTGTTCTCCAGCCAGGGGGATCACGAAATATATTCGTATGATCCGATGGGAGCAGACCGTCGCAATCCACAGCTAAATGTTGACCTGTAATAAACTTATGTCCTCTCAAGAAATACAATTTGATGAGATCCTCAGCCGGTATCGTTCCGATCCGTATGAATATGTTGATATGCGTGCCATTCACACCGGGGTGGTGCATTTTCTGGTCGATGAGAAAACGGAAGTTGATGCGGTTTCCGGCGAATGGAAGCATATTCCCGGTACGGCTCTGTACGAAATAAACCGTGAACGTAATCCCAAAAAGGTGACTTCAAAGACCAATGGTCTAGTTGATTCCATTCATCTTGAATTGGAAGGGAAGTTTGTTGAGGCCGGCGAAAAACTGCTTACTATCCGCCATCCACTGAAGAAAAAAGAGATTATAGAGGGGATCTTACAGGAAGTTCTCTTCCTTTTTGAAGCACCTGAACGAGCCCGGTATTATTTTGCCATGGATATTCAATCACGCATTGAGCAAAAAGGTGCCCGGTCGGTTTTTATTCAGCCTGGCGACGAGATTATCACCATGTCCCTTATGAAGCGTGATACGCCTGTGTATTATACAGGCGATCCGGGAATCATCCATTCCGTCTATTTCCAACCCGGCGATAGTGTCGATGCCGGTCAGCCTCTGATAGGGGTCTGTGCCGAGGAGAAGCTTCCTCTGGTGCAGAAAGTTATCACCCGGGTCAAGGCAGAGTGGGAGTAGTTTTTCCGCTGTCCGCTCTTGCCCCTTTCTCTGCCCTATATTCTCAAATTTAGAAATGAGCATGTAAACTCGCTCGTTATTCCTGAGTATTCTGCGCCGACTCTACAGATGATTCTGCGCTACGGCGCACCTGTGGGCTCGATTGTTGAGCTTTATCCCCGTCTTGACCGGTGTATGAGCCAGCTCAAAACCATGATTGGCGATTGTGAAGATTGTGGTGACAGTCTGGCTGCCGGAACAGTTGTTATTGCAGATAGCCTGACTGGGTCAAGCGGTCGCTTTGCCAGAAAATGGCATGCGCCTGCAGGCGGTGCCTGGCTGGCTGTGGCCTGGCCAGATATTTTTCTCCCGGAATTCACCAGGTTGCTGCCCTTTGCAGTCGGCCTTGCCTGTTGCCGAACAGTCAGGCATTACCAGATTGATGCCCGCCTGAAATGGGTTAATGATATTGTCGTTTCAGGGAAAAAGATTGGCGGTATTCTCTGTGAGACTGTGCTCAGTAAACAGGGGGAGCGTTTTCATCTGCTGGGCATTGGCATTAATGTGAATAACACCAGGTTCCCCAAGGGCTTACAGAATATTTCTGTAAGTATGGCCGAGCTGTTGCCCGGGAGCATAGAGCGTAATCAGTTTCTTGGCAGGTTACTTGCCGAGTTAACCCTGTCTCTGGGCATGTTGCACCATGATGAAGCCTTGTTTTTGCAGCGCGTCCCGGATGGCTCTACAAAACTCTCCGGTCATGTGATGCAGTGGTGGCAGCAGCTTTGTGATTCTCAGGGCCGGTTGGTTGTGTTTGGTCATGATGTGCAGAAAAAACCGCTATATCAGGCCAGGGTTACCGGGTTTGACCATACAGGCGGAGTGGTGCTTACCCTGCAGAATGGGGAGACGGTCGTGGAGTCTTCCGGAGAAATCAGATATCTGGATTCCGACTGCCCGGCAGAGTCTTCAAGATGACCTTCATCACGACGTAAAGAATCGTCTCCAGCGGTGATGTTCAGGTGTACTCTCTGCCTATCCAGTTGCTGGACGTACAAGGGCCTACCGCCAGATTGTTCTTTTCCTCCCAAAGTGCAGCACGAAATCTTGTGCTGTCTACACTCCATGATGTGAACATGTGCTTCCTGCAAACAGTCGACATTTTTGTCGACTGTTTGCAGGAAGTGTCGGTTTTAAGCATCAGGTTGTCGAGTCTAACGAAGAAAAATACCTCCGAGTTCTCCAATGCACGATTGTCGTTATGGATGGAACATCCTGATTCTACACTGTAATATGTTGCTGGCTTCCGGCTGGTCAAACGAGGTAGGCGTGATCATGGTCTTGAACGTATTCAGGCATACTTTATGCTTTTACTGGAACACCAACGTCATCCTGCCAGATACAGGACAGGATGATGTGAATGATGACCCAGTACATACTACCTCAGAGAGGACTTGCCATGATGATTCGTAAAACCACATCCATGACTTTGCTGATTTCTTTTGTTTTTCTGATGCTGAGCTCAGTGGTTCTCTACATAGTGCCGCATGGTCGGGTGGCGTATTGGAGCAATTGGCATCTCTGGGGGCTAAGCAAGACCCAGTGGGGGAATGTGCATATCACCCTTGGTTTTTTCTTTGTGTTTGCCGGGATCGTCCATATTTTTTACAACTGGAAATCAGTGGTCAGATATCTGAAAAACAGATCAAAACAGCTCAGAATCTTTACTGTCCCTTTCAACCTTGCCCTGGTCATGACCATCATGGTTATTGGTGGCACCCTGCTGAATATTCCGCCTCTGAGCATGGTGATAGAGCTGGGTGAAACCATCAAAGATCGGGCTGCACAAAAATATGGTGAACCTCCCTACGGTCACGCCGAGCTTTCCCCGTTAAGCCTCTTTGCCCGTCGAACCGGCATGGATTTGAATAAGGCCATGGCAAATTTAAAAAAACAGGGTGTTCGTTGTTCCGGCAGCGGGCAGACCATAGCAGACATAGCCAAAGCCAACGCTCTGACCCCAAAGGCTTTATTTGCGATCATGCAGTCGTCTCCAGAGAGGGGGGAGGCACAGATCAGTTTACCTGCTGTTCCGCCGCCGGGCTTTGGCCGCATCACCATGGTGGAGATCTGCAGAAAATACCAGCTTGATCTGCAGAAGATATACACGACATTGCAGCAGCAGGGGCTTGTGGTGGAGACTGGAAAAACTTTTAAGGACATGGCCGAACAGAACCAACTTTCCGGCCATGAACTGTATAATGCGCTCTATGAGGCCGCAACGGAGTAAACCGGGATGAGAGCAATTTGTCTATGTTTTATGTTCATGGTTTGCTGTTCTCAGTTCCTTGCCATACCGGGATTTGCTGAACCGCTCACCGGCACTGTGGTTGCCGTTGACAGGGAGAAATCAGAGGTTATTCTCGATGTATCACCACAGCAGGGCAAACCTCAGCAGGTGCTGATTACAACAGATGAATCTCTGCCTGCCTGTGCACTTCCCGGAACCACCATGAGGGCATGGGGAAGTTTTGTCGGTGAAGACAAGACAACATTTTCTGCAACAAATTTGCGTGGTGTGAGGCGTCACCGGGACAAAACCGGAGTTCTTGCCCGATTGAGCCAGCACCATCCGCACAGTCGGCAGCACAGTACAGGGAAATCAGGGTATCGTTCGCACCGGGCCAGACGTCGGCACGGTCGCAGATAAAGCAACCTGGCCAGAGCAAGTTGCCAGCTGCAACAGAGAATGAAGATCTTGAACCATAAAATTAAAATCCGGTAGTGCGGCGTAGCAGGCTCACAGGCACGCCACGTTCAGTCATATGTACCATGATGATTAAAACAGGAATGTCAAATGGCCATTGAGCCCGAATCAAAAAAAACGCTTCCATTATGGATTGCCAATCTGTTTTTTTTCAGCCTGCTCATGGTACTGGTACTGGTGTATTTTTTCTGGCAGGCGCATGGTATCGACAGATCCATGCAACATAATGCCATGGGCCGTACCCGTCTCGTCACCGGAATTGTCGAAGAAAATCTGAGGATATCTGATTTGGCGTCCCGGGCTGTTGAAGAGATGACCTATACGTTACTGAATGATAAAGCCCATTTTATAGATTATCTGGACTCGGTTGAGCCGCTTCATCAAGCCGAACTGACTGCTCTTGCCCGGCAGAGCAGTCTGGTGGGAATCACCCTGGTCAGGCTTTCCGGAACCGTTGTTGCCGGGCCGCCTGACTGGATGAGTGAAACGCCGGATTGTGAGTCTGCGCCGTTACATATCCAGTATAACAATGATAAAGGGTACGCCTATATGATGCATCCTGCCCCCAGCGAGGAGGGGGATCTTGATTGCGTTATCGTGGGGTTGGCTGCTGAAAAGATCCTTGCTGTACAGAAAAAAACAGACCTTGATGTCATTCTTGAAACCCTGTCCGGGCTGCCAGGGTTTCATTACATACGTCTGGAGAAACAACACAATTCAGGAGATGGGACGGTGGCAGCAGGTACGATTGCGTTGCGAAAAGATCAATACGGTTATACAGCCGAAGCCAGAACCCTGACCTCAAGGGGGATGCTGGTGGTCGGTCTGGATGCCTCGCCATTTATTCAGCGTCGAAGTGAACTTCGTCATCAGTTTATAGTGTTCAGTGCTCTGCTTTGCACCACCGGATTTTTCTTTTCCTGGTTACTCTATCAGTACCAGAAAAAAAATCTTGCTGCCATCAGGTCGGTGGAACAGATGATGGCACGTGAGCATGAAGCGGCCACCCTGGGACGAGCCACCGCCACCATTGCCCATGAGGTTCGTAATCCTCTCAATGCCATCAATATGGGGTTGCAGCGATTGAGCATCGAATCGGAGTTGAACCCTGAGCAGGAACAACTCATTGTCGCCATGCGTGAAGCCGTTGACCGAACCAGCGGTATTATCTCCGGTTTGCAGAAATTCACCACCAGGTTGCAGCCTGCAAAAGAACGCCTCGATTTTACAGCGCTGGTACAGCGTCAGCTTACCCTGTACCAACCCCTGTGTCAGGAGCATGCCATTGAGATGGAGAGTGCGCTTGATGAGAATATTATCCTGAGCGGAGATCGGGACATGCTTGCTGAACTGGTTGAAAATATATTGAAAAATGGTATTGAGGCGCAGTTGCATGGCGGTAGAATTGAGGTTGTACTTTGTCGTGAACAAAAGCACTGCATCCTTAAAATATTGAACCATGGCTTTCTGCTCTCTCCTGCAGATACCGAGCGAATGGGTGATCCCTATTTTACCACCAAGACCAGAGGCACAGGGCTGGGGCTTGCTCTTTGTCGTCGCATTGCCGAAGCGCATGGCGGCAGCCTTGGCATAGTTCCTGAGAGGAAGCGGCAGATTCTTACCATCAAAATAAATATTCCCTTGGATGTACCAACAAAAGATGAGCAATCATGAATATTCTGATCGTTGATGATGAAGAGCTGCAGCGCAATTTGCTGCAGGGGTTTCTTGAAAAGCAGGGATATCTGGTCATGGCTGCTGCGGACGGCAGTGAAGCTCTGCAACTCTTTATGGAGCATCCCATAGAGCTGGCGCTTCTTGATCATCGTATGCCGGAGATGAACGGTGATGAACTGCTGGCTCGACTTAAGGATATCAACCCTGCACTTCGGGTCATTATGATTACAGCTTTTGGCGACGTGGATACAGCCGTTCGGGTCATGCAGCTTGGTGCGGATGATTTCATGGAAAAGCCGGTTGATCTGGCGGTCTTGCTGGAACGAATTCAGCAATTTGAAGAAAAGATTCTCGTGGAGAATGATGTTGACGAGTTGGAAGATATTCTTGACACAGGTGATCTCCCCGTACGCATGGTGGCAGAAAGTCCAGCCATGAAAAGCCTGCTGTCGCTTACCCTCAGGGCGGCAGCTACCCCATGGACTGTTCTTATCCACGGAGAAACCGGAACAGGCAAAGAGCTTGTGGCCCGGCTGATTCATCTGCTTAGTCCCCGCAAAGATAAGCCTTTTGTAGAACTCAACTGTGCAGCTGTCCCTGAAAATCTGTTTGAATCAGAACTCTTCGGACATGAAAAAGGCTCTTTTACAGGAGCGACCTCACGGCGTCGCGGGCTTTTTGAACAGGCGGATGGTGGTACTTTACTGCTTGATGAAGCCGGAGAACTGCCCCTGGCCATGCAGGCCAAGCTGTTGCGTGCCCTGCAGGAACATAAAATTATCCGCATTGGAGGAGAAAAACCCCTTCCTGTTGATGTGCGTATTATCGCTGCCACAAACCGTGATCTGCGGCAGATGGTTGAACAGGGATTGTTTCGGGAGGATCTCTATTTTCGTCTCAATGTCATCGCGTTGGATATTCCACCCTTGCGGCGGCGTAAAGAGGATTTACAGCCGTTAATGACATTTTTTCTGAAAAAATTCGGGATAAGAGCAGATTTTGACGGCAAGGCCATGGCATTGCTGGCCAAGTACAACTATCCAGGTAATGTCCGTGAACTTGAGCATATTCTCCAGCGAACTCTCACCCTGGCTCGCACCTCAACAATTACGGTTAGAGATTTGCCGCCTGAGGTTAAAAATTATCATGGCTCTGGTGGTTCGGGTGATCTGAACCAGCGTCTGGCTGAAATGGAGAGGCGAATGATTGTAGATGCCCTGGAGGCTGCAGACTGGATCCAAACCAGAGCAGCAGAGTCACTTGGTATCAGTGAGCGGGTTTTACGTTACAAAATGGAGAAAATGGGTATTCGTAAAAAACAACGCAAATCGTAGTGTTGATCATGCGGCACCAGGCTGTCATGCAGAATGCGCTGGTTGCAGCAATAAAGAAATTATGAAAGAGAATTCTTCAATTAATACGAGATAAAGGAAACAGCTGTGAAGAAGATTTCAGTGAGTATTTTGTGCATGCTTCTGGTGATGATCAGCCCGGTGTACGGCACGACATTAACCCTGCAGGAATGTCTTGACAAGGCCCTGCATTCCCATCCTGATATTCAACGATTTGTCCTGCAGCTCAGGTATAGTCAAAAAGATGTTGAGGTGGCTCGTGCTGATTATCTGCCGCAAATAACCCTGAGTGGCGAATATGACCCGACCAGAACCTACGTGTTTCCTGCAAATGGGGTGTTTTCGACCCGGGATGATGATGGCTGGCAGGTGGGGGCAATGCTCAAGCAGAAAATCTGGGATTTTGGCAAAACCACAGATCTGATCAAAGCCCGGGAAGTGCAGCAGGAAATTGCCGGTTTATCACTGCAGGATGCAAAAGCATTGCTGGTTTACAAGGTGAAAATTCAATATGACCTTGCCGTTATCCAGCGCGAGGCAATGGCTGTAAGACAAGAGGATTTCCGGGTAAAGGATGCTCTCTATAAACAGGCCAAAGCCCTGTTTGCACAGGGGTTGAAAACACGAGCCGATGCCAGCCGTTTTCTCTCTTCACGAGCTGCCGCAGACGATAATCTCTCCATTGCCCGGGCCAATTTTGATCAAGCTGTAACCCTGCTCTCCCTGTATATCGGTGCACCCATTGATAAGAATGTGGAGCTTGAAAAGAATCTGCTTCAGCCCGGTTCATATTCAGTGGATGAGCAGTCGGTTATGGTTGCATCACCGGTGCTTAAACGACTTCAGAAAGCTATGGATAAAACAGAATATCTCTATAGGGCAACCCGGGCTGGTCGATTTGGCAGTATTGATGCTGTTGCCTCGTATACACATCAGGACACTTTGAATGCCTATGATGCAACCCTTGTCGGGGTTATGCTGAATATTCCGTTATATAGCGGTGGCCGCTTGTCAGCCCAGCAGGAGCAGGCAGATATCGACAGGCAAAGCGCAAAAAATGATTATGCGGCCAAGCTTCTGACTCTTAAGGAGGAGTATGCAACCCTTCGTCTGAATCTTCGGCGTTACAGCCAGACGATTCAGGCCAGAACCGCCCAGCTGCAGGCGGCACGTGAGACCAAAGAGGTTGTTGATGGCAGATACCGGGAAGGGCTGTCAACGTATATAGAAGTACTCGATGCAACGGCAGCCATGCTTGAGGCCAGGCTTGGGCTGCTTCAGGCACGGTATGATCAGAGCAGTACCATCCATAGAATGGAGTATCTACAGGGAAAAACATTATGAAATCAATGCGTAAATACATAGTGCTGCTGGCTGTTGCGATAGCTTTGCCTGCGCTGGTCTATTTTAAAATTTTTATTCCAAAACACACCTTTACCATGATTCGTCCTACCAAGGGAGAGTTACAGGTAACCATTCAGGGAATTGGAAATGTCAATGCCTTGAGGATATATTCCATTACGGCTCAAACCGGAGGTAAAATAGTTGCAATGACCACCGATGAGGGGCAATGGGTTAAAAAAGGTGATTTGCTCCTTGTTATGGATGGCGTGGATATGCCACGTCAGCTGGAGATTGCCAGGGCAAATCTTGGTAAGGCAGAAAATGATGTCAAAGCTCTACAGGGAGAACTGGAGAACCAGAAGGCGCAGAAAGCCCTTCTCCAGATTACCTTTGACCGTTATGCCAAGCTCAACAAACGGGGCTTTGTCGCTCAGGCTGAATATGATAAAGCCAGGAGTGATTTACTGGGTATACGGGGAGCTATTACGGCCACAACATCCAGGATAGCCTCGTCAAATTCAGCAGTTGTTGCTGCCCGAAAAAGTGTTGAGGCGCTGCAGGAAAAAATAGACCGGCTCAAAGTGTCTGCTCCGGCAGATGGATATGTCATCAGCAGGGAGGCCGAAGTCGCCCAGTATGTGCAACCGTCAATGGTGGTCTATACAATCGTTGACGCACAGACATTATGGGTGGAAGCAAAAATTGATGAACGACTGAGCGCCCGGGTCAAAGAAGGACAGGAGGCGACTATTATTTTGCGTTCACAGCCGGATCATCCTTATACAGGTGTGGTCAGACGTATTAATGCCATGACCGATGCGGTAACCCTTGAGCGGAAAATAAATGTGGCCTTTGAACACATTCCAGTACCTTTTTTTATTAACGAACAGGCCAGAGTGATTATTGCGGTGCAGCACCTCAAAGATGTGACAAAACTGCCCCGCACAGTTGTTGTGCAGAAAGGCGGCAGACAGGGGGGGTGGACGGTTCGGGCAGGAAAGGCGCATTTTCTGCCTTTGACAATAGTTGATGAAAATGCGACCGAAATCGCTATCCAGACCGATCAGCGTGATCTCTCCATTATCGTGCCGGATCCACATAAAAAATCGCTGCGTGAAGGTATGAGGATTTATCAATGATCCATCTGGCCAAAGAAGATGTTCGTCATACCCTGGGAAAATTTACCGTAACAGCCATGGGTGTTGGGATGTTGCTGGGGATTGTCCTGATCATGATGGGGGTTTATCGCGGCATGATTGTTGATGCCGAGGCGTTGCTTAATGATCTGGATGTGGATTTGTGGATCGTGCAGGAGGGAACCTTTGGGCCTTTTGCCGAGGCTTCCAGGGTACATGAAGACCTTCAATATACCATTGGTACCAGGCAGGGAATTGCTGCCTGTAGTGCTATCACCTTTCAAAACATTCAGCTCCCCCGTGGGGATGCCAAAATACGGGTCTTTGCTGTCGGGTATGATGTCTTTAGCCCGGTCAACCCTATAAATCCTGAAAAGCTGGTTGCCGGACGAACCCTGCGGGCTGATCATTACGAGATTGTGGTGACGGACAAAACAGGTTTTTCCCTGCATGACAAAATACCCATCGGCCGACACGAGTACACTGTGGTTGGCCTCACCCATGGCAGTGTCTCCTCAGGTGGGGATCTGCTGGTATATATCAGCCTCAAAGATGCCCAGGAACTGCAGTTTTCCTATTCGAATAAACGTATTCAAACTGATCGATCCAGGGGAATTGTTAACCGGGATACTCATATGGTTAATGCCGTGACTGCAAGGTTGCTTCCTGGCTATAACGCAGAAAGTGTGGCTCGGGATTTACGACAATGGCAGCATAAAAGTGTCTATACACGAGAGCAGCAGCGGGCAGTGTTGACCAAATATGTGGTCGAAAAGGCATCGAAACAGATTGGCATGTTCACCGCCATTCTGGTCATTGTGGCAACGATCATTATTGCCCTTATCATTTACACCATGACCCTGGAAAAGATGAAAGAGATTGCGATCATGAAGTTGATGGGACTGCCCAACAGCATGATAGTCAATATGATTGTGGAAGAGACACTGTTACTCGGCGTGCTCGCCTTTATTTTTGGTAATCTGTTTTCCCATGCCATTTACGCGAAATTTCCTAAACGGGTTGTTTTGGAATTACCCGATGCCTGGATGCTCTTTGGTGTGGTGGTTGTTGCCAGTGTCATCGCCTCTTTTATTGCGGTTAAAAAAGTGGTCAATGCCGACCCGGCATCTGCCATAGGTGGTTAGTATGAAAGATAATATTGCAATACGTGCCGAAAATCTCTGCAAGAATTTCGGTGAAGGCGAAAGCTTTATCGAAGTGATCAAAAATGCCTCTTTTGCCATTAACAAGGGGGAGCTGATCGCGCTTGTCGCCCCAAGCGGAACTGGAAAAACAGTATTGCTGATGATGATCGGTTGCGTCAGCGAACCGACATCAGGCAAGATATGGCTTGGCGAGGAAAAAGTCTTTGATAACCGGTGGCTGACCAATGATAAAAGAAAGATCCGACGCACAAAAATTGGATTTATCTTCCAGGCGCATTATCTCATTCCTTTTCTAAATATCATCGACAATCTGACCCTCCTGCCCCAAGCGAATAAAACAGATCCTGGTACGGCACGGCAAAAGGCCAGAGAACTCCTGCAGTATTTAGGCATTGCCGACAAAGAAAAGGCCATGCCCTCACAACTTTCAGGTGGCCAGAACCAG
>RKSL01000272.1 GCA_008633435.1 Candidatus Desulfobulbus rimicarensis
GTCTCTAATTGCTCTATCTTCTGCTGTCAATGCTGATCTGGACAGCATTTCCAGCTGGGGGCTACCAAAACCTCGTGAAATTTAATGCATCGAAGACTCAGCTTTCTGGTCTGGTTGAGCGAGTTTTTTCGGTTAATCGGGTGGATCTGCTTGAGGGAAAACAGGGGGACAAAGACAAAAGCGGAATGTGTTCTTTGGCGATGAATATCCATGACCACCTTGGCCAGCAGCATATCACGTTCATCCATGCTTTGCAGTTCAGACCGTTTGCTCCACAGGTAGCTGATGAATTGTTGAATTTTGACAATAAATTGCTGCATATTTTCCCTGGACACAACGGCTGATCTGGCAGGTTTTGCAAAGCTGTCAGATAGCTTTGTGTTTATTGACCATATAATAAAATACCGGAACAGCCATCCGGCTGATGAGCAGGCTGGCAATTTCTCCAAACATGAGCGAAATGGCAAGTCCCTGGAAAATAGGGTCGGCAAGGATAACAGATGCGCCCACCACCACCGCAAGAGCCGTGAGCAGCATGGGCCTGAAACGCACCGCACCAGCCTCAACCACAGCCTCGGCAAGAGATAAGCCATGGGAACGGCGAAGTTCGATAAAATCAACCAGGATAATGGAGTTACGCACCACAATACCAGCCCCGGCCATGAAACCTATCATGGAGGTTGCAGTAAAAAATGCTCCCAGTGCCCAGTGTGCGGGCAGGATACCGATCAGGGAAAAGGGTATGGCTGCCATCACGACAAGCGGGGTTATATAGTCCTTGAACCAGCCCACCATGAGCATGTAAATCAGAATCATGACCACGCAGAAGGCCAGGCCGAGATCACGAAACACTTCCAGGGTAATATGCCATTCGCCATCCCATTTCATGGCTGGCTCTGTTTCGGTAAAGGGCTGGCTGAGGTTGTAGATGGTCATTTTATGGTCAAGGCCGCCATAATTGGTGCCATCAAGGGCTGCCAGTTTTTTATTCATGGCAAGAATGGGATACACCGGGCTTTCGGCTGCCCCGGCCACATCGCCTGTGACGTAGATAACCCGTTTGAGATTTTTTCGGTATATGGGTTGTTCCACAGGCCGTTCACTGAGATGTACCAGTTCGCGCAACGGCACCAGTGGAGCCTGGGGATTCATGTCGGGCCGCAGTTGCAGGTTGAGCAGTTGTTCAACCCTTGCCCGTTGCGCCTTGTGCAGTTGGATGATGATGGGGATTTCCTCTTTATCTCGGGGTTGATGAAAGAGGTCTATGGAAAGCCCTTGCAGCGCAATCTGGACAGTGCGGTTGATTGCGCCTTCCGAGATACCGTGCAGGGCGGCTTTCTCTTTGTCTACAGTGATGAGGGTTTTTGTTCTATCTTTTTCACGGTACCAGTCGATGTCGACCACGCCATCTGTGGTGGCAAAAATCTTTTTCACATCCCGGGCCAGGGCAAGTCTGGCCTCATCGCTTGGGCCGTATATTTCTGCGACCAGGGTCTGCAGCACAGGCGGGCCGGGCGGCACTTCGGCAACAGCAACAGCCGCGCCATATTTTTTAGCAATGGCAGCAATGGCAGGCCGCACTCTTTTGGCAATGTCATGGCTTTGCAGATCACGTTCTGATTTAGGCAGCAGATTGACCTGGATATCGGCCATGGTCGGGCCGCCGCGCATGAAATAATGCCGGACAAGTCCGTTAAAATTGAAGGGGGCAGCAGCTCCTGCATAGATTTGGTAGTTAACCACTTCTTTTTCTGCGCCGATAACTGCAGCCATTTCAAGGGCGACCCTGCTGGTCTGTTCAAGGGGTGAGCCCTCGGGCATGTTCAGGATGACCTGAAACTCAGATTTATTGTCAAAGGGCAGCATCTTCACTTTAACCATTCCCAGATAGACCATGGTGCAGGAACCCAGGAGCAGCCCGATCACCACAACAAAAAAGAGAAACCGTGCCGATCTTCTGGCCAGCAAGGGCTCCATGATCTTATGGTAGAGCCGTGTGAAGAAATCGTCGGGGGCATGATCTTCATCGTCTTCAGGTTCAACAGCGCATTCCTGAGGGGTGCAATGGGATTTCAGCACATGGACTGCTGCCCACGGGGTGACTGTAAAGGCAATAAACATGGAGATAATCATGGCCGCAGAGGCACCAATCGGGATGGGACGCATGTACGGTCCCATCAGCCCTCCAACAAAGGCCATGGGCAGAATGGCAGCAATGACCGCCCAGGTGGCCAGAATGGTCGGGTTGCCTACCTCGGCCACAGCCTCAAGTGCCACCTGGATCATGGTTTTGTCGGATGCACCGGGGAGACGAAGGTGGCGAACAATATTTTCCACGACGACAATGGCATCATCAACCAGAATACCAATGGAAAAAATTAAGGCAAACAGGGTGATTCGGTTTAAGGTATAGCCGTAGAGATAAAAGAGCAGCAGGGTGAGCGACAGGGTGGAAGGGATGGCCAGCATGACAATGGTGGACTCCCGCCAGCCCAGAAAAAAGAGAATGAGCAGGGCAACGCCGAACACGGCAATACCCATGTGCAGCAGCAGTTCATTGGATTTTTCCGCAGCAGTTTCACCGTAATCACGGGTCACCGTGACCGAGACATCATCGGGAATGAGACGACCTTTCAGGCTCTCCACCTTTTCAAGCACACTTTCCACCACATGCACAGCATTGGCACCTGGACGTTTGGCCACAGACAGGGTGACTGCAGCTTCCAGGGGCGTGCCGTTACCATGGCCAAAGAGCACATAATTTTCTGGTTCTTCCGGCCCGTCAGTAATGGTTGCCACCTCATCAAGATAGACAGGCGCGCCGCCGTAAACGCCGACCACAATCCTGCCGATTTCTCTTGCGGAGGTAAGAAACCTGCCGGTCTGGAGAGTGATCTCATGGTTTAAGGACTGCAGGGTACCTGAAAGCTGCTGCCGGTTGGCCTGTTGAAGTCTTGGGATAAGCTCGGTAACACTCAGGTTTCGTGCGGCAAGTTTTAACGGATCAAAGTTGATCTTTACCTGGCGGCGGGTGCCGCCGATAAGGGTGGTCTGGGCAACGGCAAAGATATTTTTTACTTCATCATCGACCTGGGCTGCGAGCCTGCGCAGGGTAAAGTGGTCGTATTTTTTTGAGTGAAAGGTCAGCGCCAGCACCGGAACATCATCAATGGTATGGGGCTTGATTAACGGATGGGAAACACCGTGCGGAATACGGTCAAAATTGGTCTGCAATTTCTGGTTGAGGCGGACAATGGAGGTCTCAAGGTTTTCTCCCACATAAAAACGGGCAACGAGCAGGCTTTTCCCCGGCATGGAGGTGGAGTAGATGTATTCGACCCCGGGCAGTTCGTAG
>RKSL01000083.1 GCA_008633435.1 Candidatus Desulfobulbus rimicarensis
ATGGGTAAAACATCTTGAGCCAGTGCTTTGTCTGCCATTTTTGCAATGTTAAACTGTGTAGTATAAGGACTTAATCCCTGATAGAGATCGTTTGCCCCTTCCATTATGAGAATGAAATCTGACTGCCTGGAGGCAAGTACCTGATCTATTCGGTTTACACCTGTGTACGATCGTTCACCACGATAACCCCAGTTGTACACATATGCGGCGTCACTGCCACCCGAGCCTTCACTCACCAGTTTTTCGAGCACAGGGGAGTACCCCTCGTCTCCGTTGGTACTCCACAGTCGGCTACCAAACTGAGGTGATCTCACTCCCCATTCCTCTCCGGAGTGATTTCTTTGTAGACCTTGGGTAATACTGTCTCCAAAGGCGAGAACCGTAAAATGTGTGGCACTCGCTGATTCTGATTGCATCAAGAAACAAAGGAGAAAAAATATCAATAAATAAAGACGAACCATTATGCTTATTTCCTTATGCGTATGCTGCCAGTATTACCCTCGGTTAAAAGGCCGACCTGGCTGAGGTCTGTAATAAAAGTTGGTAAATTCGCTGATGCAGCGGCTTGTTGTTCCTTTTTTTGAATGTCTAAGCGTGACAAAAGTGTTTTGTCACGTTGAAATTTCCATACGCTGCCATCCCACTTGCTCGTATATTCGATATATTTTCTACCATTAAACCCGGTCCAGTTAATCTGGGGGGTACCTTCTGGAGACAGTGAAAGCTCAGGCAGGATATCCGGCACATCGTTGTCAGGGTGCACTAGAGTAGGTTTTGTCCATCGATTTCCCTGCCAATGGCTGAAATAAATATCTTCGTCCTGGTTTTGAACACCTGCCCAGGCAATCCAGGGAATGCCTTCCTGATCGACCACAAGGGTTGGAGCCATATTGGTTTTAAACCCTGTGGCTAGGTTTTGGATTGGCTGCCAGTTGCCTTTGATTTTTCTCCTGAATTTTAACTTTCCGGAGACTCCATGGAGTTGGATCCAGGCCACCCAGACATCTCCATGAGTGTCGGCTCCAATAGTGGGCAGAATGTCTGGAAAAGGAGCGTCACTAATTACCATGGGCGTTGCCCACTCTCCATGATCCAAAATAGTGAAATAGAGGTCGTAAGCCGAAAACTCCTGATTCTTTTCTCCAAATACCAGCATAGCCTGATCTGCGGCGCGCAGCGGCATGGAGGAGAATAGCAGGCAGATGGTAAGCGCTAGTATCTTCATTGTTATACATGTTTCCTTGGTATCTGGATGCTTTTTGTAAAAATTAGGTCAACAATATAAGTAACAAAACAATAACAGTCAAACTATTCCTTTTTATGATGCTACCAATAACATTGTTGATGTGTGTCCATGATGGATGCATGCAAGGCTTCAACAGGAGTTATGGCCCAAATATCAGGTATAGTATATTTGATTTCAAGTTCCGCCAAAACTTTCCATTCCGGGACAGGAGGTACAATCATTGCCCAGTTTGTATCCTGTCGCCGGAACTTATCATGCAAGATTATGCGGTTTTAATCTCAATCTGGCGGGGTTTGGCAGCCTCTGATTTGGGCAGGTGCAGGCGTAATACGCCGTCCTGCATCTCTGCGCTGACCTTGGCAACATCAATGGTCTGTGGCACCGAAAAAGTACGCTGGTATTCTGCCGGGCCAAACTCTTCCCACTGCACTGCCCCGTTTGAGTCCATCCGGCGAACTCCATCAAGTGTGAGTTTGCCGTTGTCAATATTTATGGTGATCTCTTTTTTATCCACTCCGGGCATGTCTGCAAAGAGGAGTATTTCATCTTCATTTTCATAAATATCCACAAGCGGAATCACCTGCTCAATGTCCACGCTTCTCTCAGGCATTGCCTCTTCTCTTGCTACTATATTTGCTCGTTCTCCCATGATATCCTCCGTTTTATCTGAAAGTCGCACTACCTGTGATCGTGCCACGCCGCAGTGACCGACTTTCATAGCTTTTTGTGGCTGGCGATTATGGTTCAGCCGTGCTGGTTTATCCTTCCTGATCTCATTTAATGGTGATCTGTTTGGGCTTTGCAGCCTCTGCTTTTGGCAGGACAAGAACCAGTAATCCGTTATTCAGACGTGCTTCCACCTTGCCTGAATCAACCTCTGCCGGCAGGGTAAAGCTGCGGGTAAAAGACGACGTACCCCGTTCAACCCGGTGAGCAGAATATCCTTCGGGGGCATCTGCTTCCCTTTTGCCGCTTACTTCCAGGTAGTTTCCCTGGATTTTAATAGTCAGATCATCCTTGCCCATGCCCGGGACTTCGAGGGTCATTTCCAGATTTTCTCCCTGGTCATACAGGTTTGCGCTTGGCCCTGGCTGGGGGACATTCAAGCCGGCAAAAAGCGGACGCCCTGAATTGGGAACTGGTTCTCCGGTAAGTCTTCTCTGCAGTAAATCCATGGCATTAAACATTCTGTCAATATCGTGTAGACGCATCAGCATAATGAACCTCCTTGTGGTAATTATCTGTACAACTGTTCCCTGACTGCCTGACAGGAAACAGCGTGTTTTGCTGTACCTCAAAAAATAATTACTCGACACGGATAGTCAATATCTGCATGGTTATTTTTTCTATTTTTTCTTGAAAATTACTTTTTATATAATATAGTATTGAGTAATGAAATGGTCAGAATATCAGGTGAAAGATGATGGAAAAATCCGTTGATGATGTCTCTGCTCCGTCTGTGGAGAACCTTTATATAACAGCCCGGGACCTAAAGAGCAGGCAATCTGTTCGAGCCACGTTCAGGTTGCCCGAAGAGGTCATTCAGCTGCTTGGGATAATGGCCAGGCAGCTTGGTGTGCAGCAGAAATCACTGTTTGACCAGCTTATTGAGGACAGTGAAGTATTGCAGCAGGTTGCTTCTGAGGCGCAGCCTTCTCGACGCTCGACCAGCAGAAAACGACAGAAAACTTATGTGCTGAGTAAGCGTTCTCTGGAAATTCTGGAGACCGTGTCAAGGCGAGGTGACATCTCCCGTGATCAGCTGGTGGAAATTTCCATTCGACGCCTGCTCCCAGTGATGAGTGATGAGCAGGAAAAGCACCGCAAAAGACTGCTTCTGTATAAAAGAATGGGGGGGTTACGCCAACAGTTTGACAAACTGGCGCAGGAGGCTGAGCAGCTGTTGGGAGAGGACGATAAGGCTGCTTTTCTGATCCGTGAAGTGAGTGATGCCCTGGAGGAAAACTGC
>RKSL01000009.1 GCA_008633435.1 Candidatus Desulfobulbus rimicarensis
GAACACTGAAGAAGGCGTTACAATACTGTTCATCGACATCCTCTAGATCGACACGGATCTCAACACTCCCCTTGTCCGTAAATTTGATGGCATTGTTCACTAAATTAATTAATACCTGCCGCAAACGCAAAGTATCACCTTTAATTATAGCGTTACGGTTTCCTGTAATCAAATATCCAAGCTTAATGCCTTTAACCCGGGCGGCTTGATCCATCATGTCAATAACCGATGTAATCAAGTCCTCAACAATAAATGGCCTGATTTCGAGTTCGAGTTTACCTGCTTCAATTTTAGAATAATCCAGAATATCATTGACAATATCCAGGAGAGACTCTGAAGAATGTAAAACCAATTCCAGCTGTTTTCGCTGAGCAGGCGTAAGTTCACTCTCGAGTACCAAATGGGTCATGCCCATAATCGCATTCATCGGTGTCCGTATTTCGTGACTCATATTGGCAAGAAAAGCACTTTTTGCCCGGTTGGCAACAAGGGCCTGCTCCTTTGCCTCATGCAACTGACGGACATTCTCCACTTGCTCGCTGATGTCTTTTGCAAATACCATAAACTCAAAATACAAACCGCCTTTAAGAGAAATTCTGGTTGCTGTGACTAAACAGGGAAATGATGTTCCATCTTTACGCCACTGGGTAACCTGCCCACTATACGACTTATTCGTATAAACGGCTTCGCTGTAAGGCACAGCCTCTTCTTTAACGCGATTCAATGAATAAAAAATATGCAAAGGCATGCCCTTGATTGTATCAAGATCATAGCCATGCATGGCAGCCCATGCAGGATTAGCATAGTTAACACGCCATCGATCATCGGTGAGCAAAAACCCGTCTGCTGACTGATCAACAGCCTGTCGAAATCGTGCTAACTCCTGCTCCATGGCCACAGGCTTGCTAATATCAGATTTAACAGCAACATAGTGGGTGATAGCATCTTTATTATCAAAAATAGGGCCAATCGTCATACTTTCCCAATAATTGGTTCCATCCTTCTTCCGATTGACAATACGTCCAGACCATGTCCCTCCCTGTTTGATGGTCTGCCAAAGTTCGCTATAAAACTCGCTATCCTGTACGCCTGACTTGAGAATACTTATTGGGTGCCCAATAACTTCTTCATCCAAGTACCCGGTTAAACGATAAAACCTCGAATTCACATGCTCAATAATTCCTTTTACATTCGTCAGCACAATAGCATTACCACTGTAATCAAACGCTTTACGAAAAAGTGATAACTCCTGTTCTCTGGCTTTTTGTTCACTGAGATCAGTCACTATAGCCTTGGTGAGTCCATCCTCCTCAACAGCCATGCAGGCAAGCATCACCGGGATTACCGTACCTTTTTGATGACGTAACGTTGTTTCAAACGCTAAATTCTGACAAGAAAATGTGCTCTTGGAGCCAAGCCTTTCTATTCTTGTCAATGCCTTTTTGGTAAGAAGAACATCAAGAGACATTCCGTTCAAAGAGTTATCTGCATAGCCAAGCATACTCCTCAACATCTGATTTACCTCAATAATGACCTTGGCAGTGGTGTCCATTGACAAAAATGCATTACCACAGGAGAGAAACGTCGTATTGTTTTTGGTCTCCCTATGGTGCTGTTCCTTTTCCCGGTAGAGCTGTTGAATAAGCAAGCGTTTTTCCCGGTCACGATAAATAATAGCCAATAACGCCAAGAACAGAACCAACACTGCAACCACCATCAGAGCAACATAAATCAGTGCGGAATCGTCAGTAGGCCACTGCAGAATAGAGACAGACAGTGCATGAAGTTTACAGTGCAGGTTCATAAGCATGACAAGTTATTATTAAGAAACACTACCTTTATACCTTTATCTGAAAGTCGCAGCATCTACCAACGTGCCACGCCGCTGTGACCGACTTTCATAGTTTTTTGTGGCTGGTTATTATGGTCCAGCCATGCTGGTTTATATGTCCAGCTTGAGGGACAGTGCAGGAAAGAAGGAACACTATGACTTTCCTGACAACCCCACAGATAAATCGAGCAGTGGACGAATACGCTGGTGTAGAGAGGCCACCAGTTTCCGACAGGAATCCCCCCTTCCCTCTTGAGCAGAAATTTCGATTTTTTCCGCTAAATCAGCTGCATCATCCAGTCCCAACCCTAATAAACCACCCCTAGCCCTATGCGCTGCAGAGATTACTTTATTCATTTCATTTTCTACTACTCCCTGCTTGAGTTCAAACAAAGTTTCAGTTAATGAGCCAGCAGAAAGATCGAGCATTTCCTCTATCTGAGCATCATCAAGGCGGTAAACCTCGCGCAAATGCTGAGTTATTCTTTCTAGATACCCTGTCTTTTCACTGTGTGTGGTCTGTTGTTGCTGTTCTGACAAAGTATTGGCGTCGACCGGTGTTTTTTTGGATCCCCCCCCCTCCGAGGAAACAATAGCCTGTTGTATTGCCTGAAGAATATCTCTTGCTTTAAAGGGTTTGACTGCATAGCCGTCCATCCCCACTTCAAGACAATGTTTACGATCTTCACTCAGTGCATGCGCGGTTAATGCCACAATAGGAATATGTCCGCCAGCAAGTCTTGATCGCAAAGATTTACTGAGCCAGGAGGGAAGATATTCTTCCGGATGCTGCCCTTGTTTTTTTTCACAATCCCTAATAATTTGAGTTGTGGTGATACCATCTAGTTTGGGCATTTGTACGTCAAGAAGAATCACATCAAAATGATGTTCTAAAAGCAACGTGAGAGCTTCCTGGCCGTCCTTGGCTTCCACAATCTGATGGTCATATTTTTTTAACAGAGCCTGTGCGAGAAAGCGGTTAGCCTCATTATCGTCGACAAGCAGAATTCTCCATGGACTGGCCGAAAACTCTGCATCAGTCTGATCCTGCCCAAGCTGATGTACCTCTTCAGCACTTACCGGATTCACCACAACAGAAAAAATAAACGTCGCGCCCTTTCCGGGTTCGCTTTTAACAGTCATTTCCCCGCCCATTAATCTGCATAACTTATAACTAATGGAAAGGCCAAGTCCAGTACCGCCAAAATGGCGGGTAATGCCGGTATCTGCCTGGACGAAGGCTTCAAAAATATCTTCTTGTTTATCAGGAGCAATACCAATACCATTATCCTCCACTTCAAAATCAAGAATTATCCTCTCATCGTCCCCAAAGCGAGCACTCGCTCTTACCTGGATATCGCCCTTGTCAGTAAATTTTATTGCATTACCAATGAGATTTGCGAGAATCTGCCGCAATCTCAACTCATCTCCGCAAACATGCTGAGGCAAATTTTGATCAAAAAATGTGCCCAAAGACAGCCCTTTCTTCCGGGCAAGGAAATCCATAGTTTGCACAACCTGAGTAACCACAGTTTCAATATGAAAAGGGTGCTCGTCCAACTCAAAGAACCCCGATTCAATTTTGGAAAAATCCAGGATGTTATTTATGATGCCAAGAAGAAAATCGGCAGAATGACGTATGGTGCCGAGAAGATACTGCTGCTGTGCATCAAGTTTTGTATCCAGAGCAAGGGAGGTCATGCCGATAATTGAGTTCATGGGCGTTCGAATCTCATGGCTCATATTGGCGAGAAAACTACTTTTTTCCTGACTGGCCTGCTGGGCTCTATCCCTGGCCAGCTGCAGTTGTTGTTCAACTTCTTTCTGTGCACTGATATCTTGTGTCAGCCAGATTGCCCCCTTGCTGAGATCATTTGAATCTATCACTTTCCCGGTCAATAAACACCAGAATGTTGAACCATCTTTTCTGCGCATCAACTGCTCGTCTTCAAAGACCACTCCTTCTACAAAACACAGAGCCGACCGTTTAATAACTTTCTGGTATGCGTCCTGATCCAGAAAAAGCAACTTACTGGAAAGACCTGCAACATTCTTTTTGTCGCCGTAGCCAAACATTTCAGCTCCAGCCTGGCTGACCCACACGTAATGATGATTAATAATATAGGCAATGCCAATGGCTGCATGTTCTACAATAAGCTCTAACTCAGCATTTTTTGAGGCGATCTGTTGTTCGAGATTTATCCGCTCAGTAATATCATTTTTTATGGCAAGATAATGCGTTACTCGGTGCTGTGAGTCAAAGACAGGTGAAATAGCCATACCTTCCCAATACAAAGTACCGTCTTTCTTTTTATTGCGAAGATAGCCTTTCCAGTTATTTCCACTTGAAATAACGTTCCACAAGACTTTGATAGTCTCAGGATCGGTTTCACCTGAACTGAGTATTGACGGATTTTTCCCGAGAACCTCCTCGGCAGCATATCCTGTTATTTTTGTAAACGCCGGATTTGTATATACAATACTTGCGTGATGATCTGTGATAACAATACCACTATGACTCTGCTCAACCACTCGTGAAAACAGCATCAATTCTTTTTGCTGTGTATTCTTTTCTGTTATGTCAGCCACGAAACAAAAAAACAGATCACTGGCACCATCCCTGCTTGAAATTTCGCCACAATGGACAAAGATATCAATTTTCTTTGTTTCCTCCTGACGAAGATATCCTTCAAATGCTCCAGCCTGCCAGTCAGGACGCCCGGACACGCCACTTACCAGGTCACTTGTTTCAAATAAATCATCTGCGCATCGACCAATAATCTGTTCGCTCGTCTGGCCAACAAGTCGACAAAAGCTGTCATTGACTTCAAGTATGTTCTTAGAGGCTGCATCAAGTAGACAAAACCCTTCAGGATTAGAGTTAATTATGGTTTCATATCTATTTTTTTCCTGCAATCGCCAGCTAGTTTCCTGGCTGATTTTTGCGGCCGCCTCCAAAGCTTCCAGATGTTGTCTGTTGAGAAAATAGAGAAGAATCATCATCACGACCACTCCTCCCCCCATCATATACAAAAGCGTTCTGTATGAAGATGAAACGGGTCGATAACTCCGACGAAACCATTTTGCATCGATAATATGTAACAGAAAAAGATCTGTAGAAAGCAAAGGTTCCTTGAAAAGATAGAACTCTACGCCCTGACTGTTCTTTCCTTTAACAAAATTTGTTTTGGTGAGCTTTGTTAAACACTCGTCAGAAAAATTCAACGATTGGACACGCTCAGGAGGAAACTGTCGGTTCTTCTTAAGCTGTTCTATATGGCCAGAGGTAAGCGAGCCAAGAAACGAAACATTATTATCCTGAGAGTTTATACAAAAACCATTTGAAGTTACAAGGCCTATACGTAGTTGGTCTGATGTTGGTGTTGTTTGGGCAAATGCAGATAGAAGGGAATGCAAATTGAAAAAGGACGGCATAATTTTAATAACAGCCACCCCCACAGAATCACTGCCGTTACTGACTCTCTGGGCATAATAAATACCTGGCTGCTGTGAAGTAACCCCCATGGCACTATACATTCCGCTGCCAGACTTTATTGCGTCTTTAAAATACGGTCGGAAACCATAATTCTTCCCTATAAAACTGGCATTGCTGGAATGAACACATTGACCATTCATATCCATTAGATAAACAGAAGAGATCTTGTCGATTCCTGCAATCGTTTCCAGAGTTTTTTGAACTATCAGGGTTGCACTGTTCGATGAGGAATGCCCTCGGGCATGTTGATCCAAAACATGTATTACAATAGGATTTTTTTTCAGCAAGTCAGAGACACTGACAAGCTGGCTAAATGCCTGATCTAGACGTTCAGCTTCCTGGACAAGAAAATTCGCGTATATTTCCAGATCCTGTTGACGCCCCTTTCGCTGGTTATCAACAAAAACCCACCCAATCAACAGAAGAATTACAGTAATTGAAACAATGACCGTATTAAGAAGCCTGCTCGAAATATTCATAAAAGAGAGCGGTTAAAGAAGTGGAAAACTCAGGAAACAATTTAAAGGGTGCCTTGAAAAATTAGAATTTTCGTTCGAGATCAGGTAAGCGACCATCGGGAGACTCCGAGGAACAGGAAAATTTAAAAGCGCAGCATATTAGTCATACGTGAACATTTTTCATTTTCCTGTGACGCAGAGATCGGGCGAAAAGGCAATTTTTCAAGGTGGCCTAAAGCCATTCCTGACTCAAGTATATCAAATCAGACGAACGAGCTGATCAATCAGCAAATTTTTGTTTAATCATCTCCCAGTATTCTTGTTGACGTAGGAATGCATCCACAAGGCGCGGATCAAGATGCGCTCCCCGTTCCTCGACCAGTATTTTGGTGGCTTTTTCATGGGAAAGAGCGTTTTTGTAACTCCTCTTTGAAGTGAGCGCATCGTAAATATCAGCAATAGCCATAATCCTGGCCGAGACAGGAATATCATCTGCACAAAGACCTTGAGGATACCCTCCCCCATCAAAACGTTCATGGTGATACCAGGCGATTTCATATGCTGTCTTCATACTATGCGATCCTGTCTTCTCATAGATAGTCTGCAGCAATTCGCCTCCGATTTTGGCATGTTGTTTAATAATATCATGTTCCTCAACAGTTAACCGGGCAGGTTTATGCAAAATAGCATCAGGAATAGCTACTTTCCCAATATCATGTAAAGAGCTGACCCAGGCAATCTCTTCTGCAAGCTGGGGAGTAATCCCTATTTCAGTACAATGTTGAACAATATCCCGACCAAGTACACGGATGTAATGTTGTACCCGTTCCAGATGAAAACCTGTTTCTTCACTACGATACTCTGACAGCTTAGCCATCGCAAAAATCAGTTCTTCAGTAGTTTCCAGATTAAGCAGGCGAAACCCGGAGGAAGTACGTAACCTGAGTTCTTCAGGTATTGCCGGCTTTCGTAGAAAATCATCAGCTCCAACGGAGAGCGCTTTAACGGCTGGAGTATTATCACCTGTCGATGTGAGGACAATGATATATTTATAGCGAATCTGTCGTTTTCTGATCTCACGAATAAGATCAAGACCATCCATCCCCGGCATATCAATATCTGTTATAATCATCCGTATTTCAGGATCATTCTCGCTGATTTCCAGCGCCTCTTTCCCATTGCCTGCCTCGATGATACGCAGTCCTTCTCGCTCAAGGATCATACGCAAAAGCCTACGCTGTGCAATATCATCATCAACCAGAAGAATAGGCGTTATATGTCTCTTTTCAGGAAGTATCTGATCAGCCATTATTCAACTCAACAATTCTAGGCCACGAAAACCCCTCGCAGCATTACCGGGATGCCAAAACTTTGCCAAACACAAGAAAAGCACATATTATTGACGTGTCATAACCTTATCATATTGAAAGCAAGGATTACCAGCCATGTTCACGAAAAATTGATATTTAGCCTTTTCTTTACTGTACCCCAGAATTGGTGACTCTTTGAAGTGGCCGGTCTTGTCAAAAAAAAATCTTTAAAAAATATGGTAGTCTCACTCAATGATGCTGTGGTTGCATTCCCTTTTTCAGCCTTTCTGTTGGAGCCCCGTCGGAGACACCTCTCTGCATTGCCACCTTCAGGTTCACTGCTATCGGATCTGCCAGTTCTCAGGCTGCCTGGGCCAACTCTTGAACCGTCAGATATAGGTCAGACGGATTCTTCCTTCTAAACTCTTGTGAGGACGTTTATGAGATATCTGAAATTATTATTTCTTTTGATCATTGTAAAAAATGATTGCAATACTCTCCATACTAAGATATTAATCTCTCCCCAATCGTTTTTAACCAATCACCATTAACCACTAAGGAGGTAAACACTATGTCTACAGTACGTTTCATTGAATGTAAGAGCCTCCATCCGGCAGGTTAATAGTTGTACTCTGACCCGTTCGGGTCTGGCTCTTCAATTTTCTTCTTTTGTATTTTGCTCATTGGGCCGTGTGCTTAGAGTAGGGTTCTACTTAAAAGTTCTGGATTATTGCGTCATTTCTTCTTCCAGTTATTTTATCAGTAACCTTTCTTACACCTCCCCTTACTGCTGCCATACGATGAAGTCGACAGATGTATCTACTTGAGGAGGGCGTCATGTCAAAAAAACAATCATATCAGGATCAGTCAAACTTTTGAGGTAATGAGTAAGCGCAGGAAAGGCTTTCCTTCTGAAACTCATGTCAAACGGGGAAACCGGATTGTGCATGGAGATAAGGAACTCACTGAAAAACTTGGCCGAAACGATCTCTGCCCATGTGGTTCTCAACGGAAATTCAAAAACTGTTGTATGCGGGAAAATCGTTTTGATGGCTCCAGGCGTGACCATTACTTTTAGGGAACCTTGAAATTGCTGTTTTGCCATCTGACAGGAACGATGTAATCCCAGCCATTTGTACAAGGTTCGAGAAAAAGGCGGGAGGGGATGCTCTCCCGCTCTGAAATGTCGACGTCCAGTATTGAATACGTCAAGACAACCGGTTCTTTCTATGTATAGACGAACCGGAAAATAAAGGAACAATATGATTCAACAAGCAACGCAGCAATCAATTGTCCAGATATTCGCTTCTCCAGAAAGTTGGATTGAAGGAGAAGCGGTGAGACAACTTGAAAAAACTGCTGCTTTAGAGAGTATGAAACGTTGTGTGGGCTTACCGGATCTGCATCCTGGCCGGGGAACACCTGTTGGGGCAGCTTTCTACACCGATACAATGATTTACCCCTTTATTGTAGGCAACGATGTGGGGTGTGGTATTGGACTATGGCAAACTACTCTTCAAAAAAACAAGATAAAACGTGATAAATGGGTCAGAAAATTAACACATCTCAATTCCACGTGGAGCGGGAAAAGCCATAGTTTTCTACGACAATACGACCTTGAACCCACTGTGGATGATGCCGCACTGGGAACCATCGGTTCCGGCAACCACTTTGTAGAATTACAAAGGGTGGAAAAGGTATTTTGTTCCAAACGGTTAGGCGAACTTGGGCTTGATCCCACAAAGATGCAGCTTCTCGTGCACAGCGGCTCAAGGGGTATTGGAGAAGCTTTGTTGCGAAAGCATACTGATCAATATGGTGCCAAAGGACTTAATGATGGCAGTAAAGCAGCAGAAGACTATCTGAAAACCCATGATTTTGCGGTTGCCTGGGCACGATGCAACCGTGCTCTGATTGCCAAACGTTTTGTTGACAAGTTGAACGCCGATTGCAGGGTTCTGCTTGATCTCTGTCATAACAGTGTTGAACAGATCGAACTCTATGGCAAACCCGGCTGGCTACACCGAAAAGGAGCAGCACCTTCAGATCAGGGTATGGTTGTTATTCCGGGGTCACGGGGAAGCCTGAGCTATCTGGTTGCCCCGACTGGCAATCAGATAGCAAATCTCTGGTCATTGGCACACGGTGCCGGACGCAAGTGGAAAAGGAAAAGCTGCAAAGATCGCCTGAAAAATCGTTATTCAGCAGCATCGATGCGCCAGACGTCTTTGGGAAGTGTTGTTATCTGCAACGATAAAGAGTCCCTCTATGAGGAGGCACCGCAAGCCTACAAAAATATTGAGACGGTTATTGCTGCCATGCAGACCTGTGGTCTTCTCGAAGTTATCGCCACCCTGAGACCTCTCATCACCTATAAATCGGAGAAATAGAACATGCATTACTGGATACAGATAACTGCTGGGAGAGGGCCAGAGGAATGCTGCTGGGTAGTTGCCAGACTGGCTGACTATTTCCAGCAAACAGGAGAAAAAATGGGAATGAATATACGGGCAATACACACTGCCCCGGGCAACCGCCCAGATACATACCATTCAATTCTGCTCAGCATACAAACAGAACATCAGGCAAATGCATTTCCTGCTGAGTGGCAAGGAACGGTTTTATGGAAAGGAAAGAGTATGTTTCGCCCCCACCACAAACGAAAAAACTGGTTTGTCAGCGTGCAGGTGTTACAGCCTGCTGCAGAAGAAACCGATAATAAACAGGAAATACGGGTAGATAGAATGCGCTCATCGGGACCAGGCGGGCAACATGTCAACAAAACAGAAACCGCCATACGTGTGACCCATCTGCCCTCAGGAATTTCAGCAATTGCGCAGGAAGAGCGTTCTCAGCATCTCAACCGCAAACTGGCAATGCTTCGTCTGCAACGCTTAATGGAACAACGCAGGCAAGAGGCTGAACAAGAATTCGCCAAGGGCTGCTGGCGTAATCATGACAATGTAGAGCGGGGGAACCCCTGCCATGTTTTCTCCGGCAGAAAATTTGAGCTGCAGCGATAACTAAAAGCTTGGTGGGAACGCAATTCTCGGAGATGGCGTGTATACGCTGCTGCTCTTCCAGAGAAGCAAGGGTTACCCGTGCGGATAGAGCTTTTTGGGAAATGAACAAACAATCAAAAAGGCAAAAACAGTACCTTCACATCAAATTTAATCATCAAAGGAGACACCATGAACAGGCAACCAAACATCAGGCAGAAAAAAAATATCACGTATCACAACATCACCAGAGGACCTTGCAGTCATGGAATATACACAACTGGAAGAAATTATTGCCTGCCTTCCCAAGGGAAGGAACAAATTTTATTATTTTAAGGATAGGTATGCCCTGATGCTGCTTTCCATGCTTACCCATCAGGAAAAAAGTATCCAGGAGCTCAAAAAAAGCCCCTGCAAACGACTTCTTGACAAACCTGTTGTCCGGGAAATACTTGCCAAAAGTGGCAACGGCCGGTTGACAGAAAGCCAACTCGAGGCCTTCTGGCCGACACAGTATCACTGTTATCTGCTCACCTTGGGGAAGTGGAATGGATCAGGCAGGTGGGGACAAACATCCAGACGGGGCTGGAACCTTGTCCTGCAATTGAACTTTTCCGCCCAACATAACCGGGCCTACAAAGCCATGCTTAAACCCGATGACAATGCTCCATTTCAATATTATGGCCACCCCATAGCCGGTCAGGAGCATCATACTCTTGCCTGGGCACGTCTGGACATTGATCTGGAGAGAGACGAGGCCTTAATTGAAGAAATCCAGACCGATTGGATACGGCTGGCCCGGCTCAGTGAAGAAAATTTTTCCCAATATACCGACACAAACGGAAAACGATATATCCCCTGGTATGTTCGGGGACTCAACTGTGAACAGGAGCAGTTGAAAAACTATATGGAAAAAACCCTGCGCCCCCATGCCAGACTCTGGCAGGAAGCCATGCTTGCTGCAGCCATCTGGTTTTTAGCAAAAGAAATCGGCATCACAACTCTCTACTACCACACCTTTAATTCTGGATGCCAACTCAAAAATATAGCAGGCGTAAAACCTCCCCGTTCTCTGTATACTCGTCTGCCAGCGCAATTCTGTTTTACCAGAACCAGCCAGGCACCTCAGTTTTTACTTACAAAGAGGAAAACAAAAAAGAAAAAACCAAAAACAGCAGTAGAACAACACTTCTACTCACTGGTGCTGAATTAGCCCAGCCAGAATAATTCTGCCAACAAATAGAATCCGTTTCACAACGTATCCTTTTTTCTGCGGACTGTCTGCTCGTCAATGGAACGGATTTTTTCAGCCAATTCATCACTCACCACCATGCGACCTTCAAGCACACACCCCTTGCGCGCTGGGACACACTCGCCCTTTAGCTTATTGCATTTATCATCTTCAATATCGTAATTCTTACAATGAAATGTCATTTTGATCCCCCCGATACAATTCACTGGAGTATAGAATTTCACCAGTGATGAGGTTCAATTACCCAACCTCTTTCTTTTTGGAATCCACCTGATCAGATCTAGTATCATCAAGCCTCTCCGGATCTCCCTACATCAACCTTCTCATCAAAAATGGCGGAGCAATTACATTGCTCCGCCATTTTTCTACACTATTCTGTATTCTTCAGTTGATGAAATTACGGGGCAACGCCCATTTCTTTTTCTTTTTCATGGACTGCCAGTCTGGTTTTTATGGCCGTATCCGGGATAAGAGACATGGAATCTATGCCAAGTTCTACCAGGAAAGTGGCAAACTCGGGGAAGTCGGATGGCCCCTGACCGCAGATGCCGATTTTTTTGCCACGACGTTTGGCTGTCTTAATAACCATGCGGATCATGTCTTTTACTGATTCGTCACGTTCATCAGCAATACCGGCAATAAGGCCGGAATCACGATCCAGACCGTAGGTAAGCTGAGTGAGATCGTTTGAGCCGATGGAGAACCCGTCAAAAATATCTGCAAATGCATCAGCGGATATGACGTTTGAAGGAATCTCGCACATTACATAGAGCTCCAAACCATTCTCGCCCTGTACCAAGCCGCAGTCACGCATTACCTCGACAACTTTTTTACCCTCTTCGGGGGTACGGCAAAAAGGAACCATCAGCTTGATATTATTTAGCCCCATATCATTTCTGGCCTTGAGCAGCCCCTGGCATTCCAGTTCAAAAGCCGGACGATACTTGGGATCGTAATAGCGGGAAGCACCACGCCAGCCGATCATCGGATTTTCTTCGTCAGGCTCATACAGGGTGCCGCCAAGCAGGTTGGCATACTCATTACTCTTGAAATCAGAAAGCCGGACAATAACATCTTTGGGATAAAACCCTGCTGCGATCCGACCTACCCCTTCGGCAACTTTATCTATGAAAAACTGTTTCTTGTCTTCATAGGAACCGGTTCTGGCATCTATTTCTTTGGCAATAGCCTGCTCATCCGGATCGCTTGATTTTTTCAACTCTTCATAATTATACAAAGCAAGAGGATGAATGCCGATATGGGAGTTGATAATAAACTCTTCACGGGCAAGGCCAACCCCGTCATTGGGGATCTGTGATTCTGTGAACGCCTTTTCAGGAATTGCCAGATTCATCATGATTTTTGTTTTGGTGGCCGGCATCTTTTCAAGATCTGTAGTTTCAATCTCATACTTAAGCAGACCATCGTAGACATATCCGGTTTCACCTTCTGCTGAAGATGCGGTAACAGCCTGACCTGTTACAATTTTTTCAGAGCCATCACCCGTTCCGATTACACAGGGTATCCCCAACTCACGTGAAATAATCGCTGCGTGACAGGTACGCCCACCACGGTTGGTGATAATGGCTCCGGCAATTTTCATGATCGGTTCCCAGTCAGGGTCGGTCATGTCAGTAACCAGTACCTCACCTTTTTTAAAGGTAGAGATATCTTTCACATTCTCAATACAATGGGCAATACCCTGTCCAATTTTGGTCCCTACAGCCAACCCTTCAACCAGAACCTTCCCTTTTTCCTGAAGCTTGTACGTTTCCATGACACCTTTGTTGGCCTGGGAATGTACAGTTTCCGGGCGCGCCTGAACAATAAACAGGTTACCTGTGCCAACATTTACACCATCACCATCTTTGGCCCACTCAATATCCATGCCCTTGCCGTAATGGTCTTCAATAATACACGCCCATTTGGCAAGTTGGATGATTTCATCGTCACTGATAACGTATGACTTGCGTTCATCTTCTGTGGTGGCAATATTTTTAACTGGCTCATCTGCGGCCGGATCATCGTCATAGATCATTTTGATCTCTTTTGACCCGACCTTTTTACCTACAATTGGCCGTTTACCTTCTTTAAGCGTAGGCTTAAAAACATAATACTCATCAGGATTAACCGCTCCCTGCACTACGTTTTCACCCAGTCCCCAGGCACCAGTAATAAACACAGCATCTTCAAAACCGGATTCAGTATCAATAGAAAACAAAACACCAGAGGAAGCCGAGTCTGAACGAGCCATTTTCTGAATGGTTATGGACAGATACACGTCAAACTGGCCAAAGCCCTGATGCTGACGATAAGAAATTGCCCGGTTGGTAAAAAGCGAGGCAAAACATTTTCGACAATTCTCGATAATATTGTCATATCCATGAATATTGAGATATGTTTCCTGTTGGCCGGCAAAAGAGGCATCAGGCAAATCTTCGGCTGTTGCTGATGAGCGGACAGCGACATCAACATTTTCACCATACTCAGATTCCATTTTCTGATAGGCTTCAATGATTGCATCACGCAGTTTGTCTGGAAATTCAGCATGGCGAATAATAGCCCGACATTTTTCGCCACGCTCAGCCAGGTTGTGCATATCTTCGATATCAAGATCGGCAAGGACATCACGGATCTGCTGCTCGACACCTGCTTCTTTGAGCAGATATCTGTACGCGTAGGCCGTGATGGCAAAACCATGGGGGACTGCCACGCCCTTTGCGGTTAAATGTTGGTACATTTCGCCAAGTGAGGCGTTTTTTCCACCCACCAACGGCACATCATCAATGCCGATTTCATCAAACCAGAGAATTAGTTTCTCATCGTGCGCTTGTCCCATGTCGTTCTCCCATCCAGGTTGAGTAAAAATAAAAAATTGTGTTATTGAGTAAGGATTTCTTTTTGGCTGACTCGCCAATCATTATTGATATTAGAGTATTAATAAGAAATTTTTTCTTTTCGGTCAACCCTAACAAGCTTCCCGCTTTTATTCCCGGGTTATATCGCTATAATCAGCCGTGATTCTGACAAATCACTCATCCTGACTTACCAAATAATTACCATTTTCCCATAATCTGTTTATAATTTTTACGGGTAATTTTATTTTTTCGTCCGTATTCCATCCGACACAGTGAGGCAATCATGGAAAGTATTTATTTGATAAAAACACCCTAATCCTCTTGCCATAACAATAGTTCTTACTTAAAGTGAGTTAAAATATCTGGTATAAGAAGATGGATCTTTTTCTTTTGTCCATTTGCTCTGAACCAAAATAATAAATCAATATAGAGTGATACTATGTGGG
>RKSL01000273.1 GCA_008633435.1 Candidatus Desulfobulbus rimicarensis
CCCTGCACCATTAACCATGCTCATCGTGGGTTCCTGCCTTGCCGGTGCTGCCACGATAAAAAGACGTCATCATAATAATTAAGTAGCTGGCTCTTTTCTGAATCTCCATGCATAATCAGAAAGAAGGATAATAACTCTACTCTACCACCAACTCTACACTTTCTTTTTCCTGCATATACCTCTCATTCCCAGTGTACCCACCCCCTGATGGCTCCGGCCATCAGGGGGTGGGTGTCTGACCATAAAAAACCATAAAACCTTTTTCTTTGCTGTAAAATACCTCGACTTGCCAGCAACTCTGTCCTATATTTATACTCCTTAAGTGTCGTGCAGCTCAACTTCGTTTATACAATGAGACAACTACAAGCGCATTTGCCTCAATATGAGCAGGATACATGCATGTACCCCTTGCACCAATAACGACTTGAAGGATGATGTTAACAACATTTATCTGAAAGCAGCAGCGCCTGTGAGCGTGCCACGCCGAAATGCCCAACTTTCATAGCTTGTACCTGTCCAGAAATGAGCAATTTCGTTCATAATCAGGTAAGCGCAGACTCCGAGGACTGGGAAAAAAATAAGCGCAGGCCGGATATTCCCAGCATTATATTTTTGAGAATGACGCAGAGATCGGACAAGAGACCATTTTGGGACCAGCACTCGCTAGCTGTTGTGCTGGTGATTATGGTCAAGCCATACTGGTTCACCGTAAACGTTCACCAGCACCCCATCTTCGTCCGATCAGGCCTCCTCGCATAGCGGGCTATCGGAGTCTCCGCTTACCTGACTCGTAGGCCTGCTTGAACGAATAGGGGGCACTGGGGAACGTTTACAATTTGGAGGTAATGCCAAGTTCATAGCGCCCCGGTGAACGGTTACGGTTCAGCTGTATCCATCACAGGTTCTCTGGAAATTGTTGAGCGGACGAATGGTTGCTAAGCCGCGCCCCGCTTTAGTTATTTGTTGGAGCTGGCCTACCAGGTTCGGCGATGCTGGTTTATTCCTTTTAATCACATTAATACTATGAGTTACCTGAGGATAGTCTCAAGTTTTCTTTTTCTGCTCGTGTTCATGTCTGCAGCTCAGGCTGAAGACATGGTGCAGCTTCCGCAACGCTGGACAGTGCGAGATGCTGTCAGGTTTGCCCTGCATCACAGCCCGGATGCACGGATAATGCAGCATCGCATTGCCGCGGCCAACGCGATGCTGATGACGGCTCAATCAGCTTTTTACCCCAGGCTCAGCTTGAATGGCGGATACAGTCGCACCAATACTCCGATGTACTCTTTTGGCAATATTCTTAATCAGGGGCAGTTTTCACCCCATATTGATTTTAACAACCCCGGCACCAGTGATGATCTCAAGCTTGAAGGTGTTATCCAGTACCGTCTCTACAATGGCGGCCGTGATCAGGCTGGTGTAAAAGAGGCAAAAGCCCAGACAGAGGCCACCCGTTTTGCCAGCACTACCCTGACAAACCAACTGGGATTTGAAGTTATAAAAAGCTTTTATTCGATCATCCAGGCCGAAGACAATGTTAAGGCCAGAAGCTCTTCGGTGAAAGCTCTTGAGGCGGCAGTTTCCTCTGCCCAAGCCCGATATGAAGCAGGCGATCTACTCAAGGCGGATCTCCTCAACCTTGAAGTCCAGAAAACCATTGCCGCAGAAAACCTGATCAAGGCCCGGCATGGTCTCAAGCTGACCCGACAGGGATTTCTTACGTTACTCGGCCTGCAACAGGGCGAAGTACATCTAGACACCACTGAACTCTCCTGCCAGACAACACCAGCGGCCATTGATTATGCGAACCGGCCAGAACTTGCCATGCTCGATGCCCAGATCCGTGCCGCCCTGGAACAACTCAACCAGGCCAGAGCAGGAAAAAATCCCACAGCAGACCTGTTTGGCTCTTACCAGCTGGAACAGGGATTCGAATTTGACGAGGGGAGCGGTGATTCCTGGATAGCCGGAGTAAAAGTCAACTATACCCTCTTTGATGGCAAACAAACAGCTGCGCAGATCAGCCTGGCCACAGCCAATCTTGCAAAACTGAAAGAACAACGTCGCAAAATGGAACTGACTTTCAATTACGAGCTTAATCAGGCACGACTCGCCCTTCAGCTGGCCAGAGAACAGGTAAAAGTAACTCAGAAGATGGTTGAACAGGCCATGGAAAGTGCCAGACTCTCACGCGAACGTTTTACAGAAGGTGCACTTCTGTCAACTGATCTCATTGCCGTGGAAAACAGGCTCACAGAAGCGCGGGTTCGAGATTTAATGGCCACAGCCGGGCAGCGAATTGCTGCTGCCGACCTGCGCCGAACAGCAGGAATGCCCCAGTTTGATAACATCAATGCACCTTGTGCCAACACCTCCCAATAACCGTAACCGTTCACCAAGGGAGTTGTAGCCTTGATATTACACCAATCTGTAACCGTTTACCAGTAACCAATACTTTGTCTGTACCAGATGCTTTTACTCCTTAACTCGTGCCTGTCCCAAAATGAGGTTTTTTGTTCGAGCTCAGGTAAGCGACCGACGGGAGACTCCGAGAATTGCGAAAAAATAAGCGCAGGCCTGATATTCCCAGCATTATTTTTTGAGCATGACGCAGAGATCGGACAAAAAGACCATTTTGGGACAGGCACTAACTCACAAACACACTCGTAACTCTTAATACCCATAATAGACACGCCTGAGACATCCAATGAAATCCATGACCATCTGCTTCCTGCTGCTTATATTCACTGCGGCAACCGGAAAAAGCGAAAGCACCCATCAGGCAAGCCATGAGCTGCCTGCAATCCCTGTCCACACAATCTCGGTTCAGGAAACAACCACTCTTCCCCAGGTTGAGCTGGTCGCTACCATTGAGGCTGTCAGACAGGCTGCAATTTCTGCCAAAGTAACCGGAACAATCATCGAGTTGCCGGTTGTGCTCGGGTCAAGGGTTGAGCAAGGTGACATACTGGCCCAAATCAGTGCCGAAGAAATTTCCGCTCGGGTACTGCAGGCGCAGGCGCAACTTGCCCAGGCGCGACGCAACCTGCTGCGCGAACAGAAACTGCTCAAAAGAAATGCCACCACCAGAGAAACCGTGAACTCGCTTCGCGATATGTTCAAAATAGCCCAGGCAACACTTAAAGAAGCCCAGACCATGCTCGGTTACGCCACCATCAAAGCGCCATTCACCGGAGTTATTACCCGTAAACTTGCCAACAACGGCGACCTGGCTACACCGGGTGCGCCCTTGCTCAGACTGGAAGACGATACCAGCCTGCAGGCGGTTACCGCAGTGCCGGAATCGCTTCTCCAACGCATTGCAACAGGGGACAGCCTGACTGTTATCATCCCGTCCGCAGCAGCAGAGCTAACCGGAACAGTGGCTGAAATTGCTCCGGCTGCAGATCCACGCTCCCGCACCGCCCGGGTCAAGATCAATATTCCCTATTCTCCGGCTCTACGCACGGGCCAGTTTGCCCGGATAGCACTTCCGGCTGCGCCGGCGACCAGTCTGTTTGTCCCGACCTCTGCTGTTATCCCTTTTGGCCAGATGGACAAGGTCTTTGTTGTTGAAAACGGCTATGCCATGCTTCGCCTTGTCCGCACCGGAAGACATACAGACAAAAAAGTAGAAATTCTTGCCGGAATAACACCTGGCGATAATGTTATCACAGACAACAACTCCCGGCTGATCAGCGGGCAACCGGTGACAGTAACACAATGAAAAAACACGATTTCCATCCCGGCTTTGCCGGAAAAATGGCAGCGGCTTTTATCACTTCCAAGCTGACTGTCATTACCATTATTGCCTCTTTGCTCCTGGGCATGCTGGCCATTGTGCTATTGCCCCGCGAGGAAGAACCACAGATCAAAGTACCAATGATTGATGTGCTGGTGGCTATGCCCGGCGCAACGCCGAGGGAAATCGAAGAGCAGGTTTCCATCCCCATGGAAAAGCTGCTCTACGAACTGCCCGGGGTCGAATACATCTACTCCACCTCCATGCCGGGGAAAAGCCTGCTCGTTGCCCGTTTTTATGTGGGAGAAAACCTTGAGACCTCCATTGTCCGCCTCAACCAGAAATTGCAGACCAATTTTGACCGTATTCCGCACGGTGTTTCCCATCCGTTAATCAAGCCCCATACCATTGATGATGTTCCGGTGCTGGCGCTGACCTTTCACTCAAAAAAATACGACCACTTT
>RKSL01000084.1 GCA_008633435.1 Candidatus Desulfobulbus rimicarensis
AACAAAAGCCCCTTCCAGGGGCTCTCACGAAGCCACCGGCTTTGCCGGTGGAGCTTCACTCAAAATCGTTCCTACAGTGCTGTTCGTTTTCTTTTTCCCCATCTTGGTCTATTTAGCTATGTCATTGTCCCCATAGGCGGAGCGTTGCTTGTAGGCCCGGTTATTGCCTGGTTTGCCCGCGAAGCAAAAGGACATGGCGTTCCTGAAGTTATGCAGGCGCTAGTCCAAAGAGGCGGCCGGATCCGTCCACGGGTGGCTATTGCCAAAATCCTGGCCTCTGCTCTCTGTATTGGTACAGGTGGTTCTGCAGGCCGGGAAGGGCCGATTGTTCAAGTTGGCTCAGCCCTTGGCTCAGGGCTGGGGCAGATATTACATCTTTCTGATGAACGCATTAAAAACCTGGTCGCCTGTGGGGCTGCTGCCGGAATTGCAGCAACTTTTAACGCTCCCATTGCCGGGGTGGCCTTTGCCATTGAAGTCCTGCTCAGTGGGCTGCAGGTGAAGATGTTTGGCAACGTAGTTATTTCTGCAGTGTCCGCCTCTATTATCAGTCAGACTTTTCTTGGCGATCGTCCGGCATTCACAGTGCCATCCTATACAATGCACTCTCCGCTTACCCTGGTTTTTTACCTGTTGCTCGGTCTGGCCGCAGCAGTGGTTGGGGTCTTGTTCATCCGGATGCTTGCCTGGTTTGAGGACGTTTTTGATAAATGGAAGTTTCCTTTGGCATTAAAACCAGCTGTAGGAGCCTCATTGCTTGGTTTATTGGGGTATGTATACATGCTTTTGCCTGGAATTGGTTTTTCATCCCTGACTGAATTTCAGCTTGGCATGCCACTTATTGAAAATATTCCCCATGTGTATGGTTCAGGTTTCACCTTTATTGAACAGGCCCTGCAGGGATCTGTGAATTTCTGGCTGCTGGCATTATTAATTCTTCTTAAACCTCTAGCCACATCATTTACCCTGGGATCTGGTAATTCTGGTGGCGTTTTTGCTCCTTCTCTTTTCACCGGAGCCATGTTGGGTGGGGCTATGGGGGCAGTTTTTAACCGCTTGCAGCCTGCGATTGCCGGCCCATCAGGGGCGTATGCACTTGTTGGCATGGCCGCAGTGTTTGCTGCATGTGCCAGAGCGCCGCTTACCGCCATGCTCATAGTTTTTGAAATGAGTAATGATTATTCGCTTATTCTGCCACTGATGGTTGCTGCTGTCACAGCGTCGTATTTTGCCCAGGTGCTGTTTCCTGAATCAATTTATTCAATCCGGCTTTCCCGAAAGGGTATTCGTTTTTCTGAAGGGCGTGATATGGATATTATGCAGGGAGTTGAAGTGGGTGAGGTAATGAATGAGCACCCGGTAACAATAAATACAAATCAATCTCTTGCTGAGTTGTATCAAAAATTTCAGGAAACAAATTTTTTAGGTTTTCCTGTTCTTGATGAAAAGGGAAATCTTTGGGGAATAGTAACCCTCCAGGATATGGAAAAAGCTCTTACTGAAACGTCAGTGAACTTGCGCGGGATGCGGGTTGAAGAGGTTGCAGTACAAGATCCGGTCACTGTATATCCTGATGAACCTATTTGGGCAGCTATTAAAAAAATGTCTCCCCGGGATCTTGCACGTTTACCAGTGGTAAGTCGAGAGAGTAAGAATACACTTCTTGGCCTTATCAGCCGTAGTGATATTTTACGGGCGTACGATGTGGGAATTGTCAGAAAACAACGAGGCTTGATGCTTGAACAGCAGACAAACCTGAGGACGCAGAGCACCAACGGCTTCATTGATTTTATCCTGCATGAGAGTGATTATGCTGTTGGTATGGCTTTACATGAAATACATTTTCCATTGTCTGTTAATGTTATATCAGTGGAAAGAGATGGCCAGATAATTATTCCCCGGGGAGACACTGTTTTTTGCACTGGAGATATGGTTACTCTTTTTGGCCGGCTGGAGGATTTGCAAAAAACCCGACAAAGATTTGTTGTTTGTTCCCGTAATTCATTAGGAGGACAGACCTGAAAAGTCATGGCTATAGAACTTTTCTCCAAAAGTCGCAGCACCTGCTAACGTGTCACGCCGCAGTGACCAACTTTCACAGCTGACGAGTCTGCTCCAGTCATGCTGGCTATTGTTAAAATGGAAAAAAATGGTTTTTTATTTTCAAGAGCTAATATTTAGTGATATTATACAAAAAAATAAAAGTAATAAGCAGCTTGTTTTAAGAATATTAAGATTTGGTTAGGACTTTGTCAGGAGTGGTTGTATACTTACCTCACACTGTTAACTGTTAATGTTATGGCACAAACTGATACACGACATATGGATGGACATATTGGCGGAGTCTCTCTTGCCTCTTTTTTGCAGATGCTTGAACAGGAGAATAAATCATGTGCCTTGCATGTTTCTTCAGACAAAGCAGAAGGTTATTGTTTTTTCGATGAAGGTAAACTCATTGATGCTGAACTCGGGGATCAGGTCGGCACCGAGGCTGCATACAGTTTGTTGTCCCTTGTTGACCCCGTTTTCCGGGTTGATGACTCTGAAGATCGTATTCACCGTATAACCCTTCCTCTTGCCCATATCCTTCTTAATGCAGCGACAAGGATTGATGAGCAAACTGATAGCAGTTCCAACCCACCAAAACAGCGAAACAAGGTCAGCTCCACAAGAGTTCAAGGTAACCCTACGATAAGAAAACTTATTGAAACCATTGTGGATACTGCCGGGGTTAAGCATTATTATTTGCTTAATCGCCAGGGGAAGATGATCACCCAGTCCTCAACGAATCAGCAGATAGGTGATTTTATAACGTATTGTATTATCAGTGGTATTCAGATACGAAAAAGTCTGGGAGTACGTGGCCCACAGAGTGTTCGCCTGGTTATGGAGAATAATGATGTCCTACTGATTCTTCCTGGCGGTGGGATGCTTATAGGGCTTCTTCTTGATGAACATGCCTCAATTGCAGATGTCACGGCGAGGCTTCGTCCGGCTCTTGCTCAAAAATAGGTATTTAAAACTGATATGAGAAAACTGTTAAATGAAATTTCAGTTATTCCTGGAGTAACCGGATCGTGCATCTTTGATAAAAAAGAGGGGCCTTTATGTAAAGATCTGCACCCAAGTTTGTCTGAGGATCTTGTGCAGACAATTGGTATACATCTCGTTCGTTTACTGCAGATGGGATCAATGAGTGATTTACAGGTGAAATCTATTCACTTCCGTTATGATAAATATGCAGTTGTTGGTATGCCGCTTGATTCTGGTGTGGTTCTTATGACTATATGTGAGGCTCATGCCAACTGTTCACTGGTGGCAACTACAGCAGCTATGCTTGCCGCTGACATGCGTGAAGATCTTGACCAGGGGGTTATTGACACACTTTCTCTGTCAGATCAACTCGAGCATTTAGGATCCGAAGATGACGCTGTTGCCATGCAGCCAATATATACTAAAATTGAAGAGGCTCTGGCTGGTGCTATTGGCCCAATTGCCGGCATGATCATGCAGGATCATCTTGATCAATGGAAAACAGAAGGGCCGGAAGTGACAACCCGATTGTCTGATTTGGTCTCAAGGTTGTTAGCTGAAATAGGTGATCCCAATCTTGCCCAGGAATTCAGCAATAAGATTAAAGGGTTTAGCTAATTTGTAGCGTTATCATTGTTGTGCAAGGGGCGGTGCCGAATTATCGGCATCGCCCCTTTTTTTGTTCAATTCGTTGATGCTCGTCTTTGAGATAGCTGTGCTGTTGTTGCTTACAAAGATGAATAAATAATTGCGCCAAAGAATAAAATCGTTTAATTCCTCTTGCTAAGACTAATTATTACTCTGTAGAGACTAACAATGACTGAACTTTCTGCATTTGCCCAACGGTTTTCTGAAGGTGCAGGGATTCTTTCCCTGATGGATGATCTTGGTAACGCACTTGCCACCGGTGGTATGATCATGATGGGGGGAGGCAATCCCGGCCATATAGCAGAAGTGCAGCAGGTACTTCGTGATGAATTACAACACATAATAAATGATCCGGAAGAGTTTCAAAAACTCATTGGCGTTTATGATCCTCCACGGGGAGAAAAACAGTTTCTCCAGACCTTGGCCAACATGCTTAGAGAAGAGTATGGCTGGGCAGTTGGCCCTGAAAACATTTGTCTTACCAATGGCAGCCAGGGCGGATTTTTTCTGTTGTTTAACATGCTGGCAGGTAAATTTTCAGATAACAGGGATAAAAAGATTTTACTCCCTGTGGCACCTGAGTATATTGGTTATGCAGATCTTGGCCTGTCAGATAATTTGTTTCGTGCAGTAAAACCCCGTATTGAATTTATTGACAACGATCTCTTTAAATATCGTGTTGATTTTGATGCCATTACCATAACCGAAGATATTGGCGCGATATGCGTATCCAGGCCCACCAACCCAACTGGAAACGTCCTGACCGATGAAGAGGTGCAGGGGCTGGCGGCTCTTGCCCGTGAACATGATATCCCCTTGATCCTTGATAATGCCTATGGCGTTCCATTTCCAGGCATCATTTATACTGAGGCGACCCCTTTCTGGAATGAGCATGTTATTGTGTGCATGAGCCTGTCAAAATTTGGTTTGCCAGCTGTTCGTACCGGCATTATGATTGCGGATGAACATATAATCTCGACACTTTCCGGTATTAATTCTATCCTTAACCTTGCTCCCGGGAGCGTTGGTGCCATGGTATCGACCAGGATCGTTGCAAACAGGGAAATTATCCGCCTGAGTAACGATGTTATCAGACCATTTTACCAACATAAAATGGAGAATGCCCTTTCTTGCGTTCGAGAATTCTTTTCAGGTATCGACTATAGGGTTCATGTGCCCGAGGGAGCCATGTTTCTCTGGATCTGGTTCCAGGATCTTCCGGTGAGCAGCAGGATACTCTATGAACGGCTGAAAAAACGTAAAGTGCTTGTTGTCTCAGGTGACTATTTTTTTCCTGGGCTTGAAGAAGAGTGGTCTCACACAGGAGAGTGCATCCGCCTGACCTATTCACAGGATGAAGCCGATGTTCGGCAGGGATTACAAATCATAGGTGATGAAGTTCGTTTATTACTTACAGAACAATGAAAGGGTAGCGTCGATGCGAAAAGTCATATTAAGGGTTGTTGTTTGTGCAATTTTATTCCCGTTACACGGATATGCAGGCTGTCTGGAAGGTGATTGTCGAAACGGTGCCGGAAAACTGGAAAGCCCTGATGGAAGAGTGTATGAAGGTGAGTTTAAAGATGGCTTTCTCTGGGGCAAAGGTGTACTTGTTTATCCTGACGGGATGACCTATACCGGCGATTTTGTGCAGGGGCGTTTTAATGGCAAGGGGGCGCTGCTCAGCCCTGATGGTCGTCGCTATACCGGAACATTTCGTGACGGGGTGATTGAAGGTTCGGGAACCTTAACTCAACCTGATGGCATGCAGTATGTCGGCGAGTTCACCCTGGGCCGTTTTAATGGCAAAGGTTCACTGGTGTTCCCGGACGGGCGCGAATATAGCGGCGATTTCCGCAATAATGTTCTTCATGGTCAGGGGAAGATGCGGATGGCTGACGGCAGTACATTTGAAGGCCAGTTTCGTGAAGGCAAGCCTTACGGACAGGGGGTTAGACGCTATTTAGACGGTACAGTATATACTGGCAACTTTGTTGGTCAGAAACGTCAGGGGGAAGGCGTACTTGATATGCCCGATGGTAGTCGCTATGAGGGGCATTTTGAGAATGATCTTTATGACGGTAAAGGTATTTTATCGTATCAGGGGGGGCAGAAATATTCCGGTGATTTTAAAAAAGGGTCAATAACTGGACATGGCACCATGATCTGGCCGGAATCCGGGAAAAAATATACAGGAGAATTTGTTAACAGCCAGCCCGAAGGGCAAGGGGTAATGACCTATCCAGATGGTTCCCGTTATCAAGGGCAATGGGTGTCAGGAATACCGTCTGGCAAAGGCAAGCTTACCCAGGCTAATGGCGATGTCTATACAGGCAGTTTTGCTAATGGAAAACCCAATGGTCAGGGCGTAATGACTGCAAAAGACGGCACTGTTATTACCGGGAGTTTTATTAATGGGTATCCAGGGCAGCAGGATGTGCCTTCAGTGCAGGTTTCTGGGCAAACGTCCTTGGCCTCAACTGGAACACCCGGTAATGCAATGGATAAAACCGTTCCTGTTGTTTCTGAGGAATCTATAAATACTGCTCAACCTTCTCTTGTAAATAATGAGGATAAAATTCGTTTTGTTAAACGGGGAGAGTCTGCCTCAAGCTCAGTTTCCAGAGCCAAAGCAACATTTTTTGAGAATAATATACTGTATACAGATGCGGCTAAAACAACCCCTTTCACAGGAAAACAACGTGTAGTCCTACCAGATTCCTCGGTGTATCAGGGCGAGTTTGTTCAAGGGAAATTCAACGGCATGGGCATGCTTACCTTTGTAGATGGCCGTCAGTATACCGGAAATTTTGTACAGGGCAAACAGCAGGGTAAGGGAGAGTTATTGTACCCGGATGGTGCCAGGTATCAGGGATTCTTTTCAGACGGAAAATTTGAGGGAAAGGGCGAGTATGTATTTCCTGATGGCAGTAAGTATGTTGGTGATTTTTCAGAAGGTAAATTTGATGGTCAGGGCGTTTTTCAATATGCGGATGGAAAAATCTACACTGGAGGTTTTAAAAATGACCTCCCCCATGGTTATGGTACACTTAACTCTACAGATGGGACGACATATGAGGGACAATTCAAAATTGGACGTCGTAACGGTAAAGGCGTGTTAAAATTTGCAGATGGCAGAATTGTTCAGGGGATTTTCAAAGATGATGAGCTCATAAAGGAATAAGGTAGAATTTATGCAGTGGCAATATAGAACCCTGCTTTTTGAATTTCAAAAAGATGGGTTACTTGGCGATAAATATATAGATGATGAAGCAGTGGAGGAATTACTCAACAAACAGGGAGCCCGGGGATGGGAACTGGTCAATGTTGCCATGATTCAGGAGGGGTTGCTTGCCTTTTGTAAACGAGCTGTTGACTCTGATGTTTCCCAACAGCACCAGCATGTGGCACCACCGCAGGATGCCATGCCCGTCTCAGCCACTTCTCAGGACGAACCAGAGCCCGTTTCAATGGCTATGTTACAGCAGGAAGAACGTGAACATATTGAGCAGCTTGAGATTACAAGGCGCAAGACCATGGAAAAGATTTCAAGTGATAGCGTTGGTGGTATTAAGATTTCCTGAGCCTGTATTTTATGCCAAATATTGTTGATACGTCCCTGTTCAACCGGATGATTACTCTTCGCAGGGAGATTCATCGCTTTCCTGAACTTGCCTATCACGAAGAAAAAACTGCTGAACTGATCTGTCGTGAACTTGATCTCCTTGGCATTGATTATCAAAAAGGCATAGGAAATACCGGCATTCAAGCTGTTTTAGGGAAACAGAACGGCCCTTGTATCGGTTTGCGAGCAGATATGGATGCTCTTCCTGTTCCTGAAAATACAGGCCTTGATTTTTCGTCCAATACTCGTGGTGTCATGCATGCCTGCGGCCACGATGGCCATGTTGCCATGTTGCTTGGTGCAGCTCATCTGCTCAAAAAAACAGAGGGTAAAGAACGCGTTGTTCTGCTCTTTCAGCCTGCCGAAGAATCAGGTAACGGAGCTGTAGCGATGATTAATGAAGGCTGTCTCCAGGATATTGCAATGGTCTTCTGCGGCCATATTGATATTCATTATCCTGTGGCAACCTTTACTGTTGATGAGGGGCTGATCTGTTCGTATACAGATCCTTTTACCATCACAATCCAGGGTCAGGGAGGTCATGCTGCCAAGCCCCATGAAGCTGTTGATGCTCTTGTTGCTGCTTCCAGTCTGGTAATGAACCTGCAAACTCTGGTTTCGCGTTCTGTTAATCCTGTTCATCCGGCTGTTGTTACTGTTGGTCAACTTCTGGCCGGTGAAACCCATAATGTTATTGCCCACAAAGCAGTGCTCACCGGAACAATCCGTACCGCTCACAAAGAGACGAGAGAACACCTTATCGGCAGCATGCATACTCTTATACAAGGTGCTGCCAAGATGACTGGTACTGCGATGGAATTACGCCTGCATGATGGGTTGCCAGCCGTAATCAATGACAAACGTTCCTGTGCTGTTGCCAGGAAGGCTGCGTACGCTGTTGCAGGTGAAAAAAATGTCTTTTCTCAGGGGGCTCCCAGTCTAGGCGGAGAAGATTTTTCGTTTTATCAGCAGCACGTATCCGGAACTATGATCCGATTTGGTGCGGCTAAAAAAGAGAGTTCAGGCCCTGCCCATTCAAGTACCTTTGATTTTGATGAAAATGTTTTATCCTATGGTGCCAGTTGGTTGGCTACAGTTGCCAGGTTAGGTGCTCAATCTCTTTCACACAGGTAAGAGGTTATGGAAAAGCTTGTTTTTAACACGAGCAGTTCATACACATTAGGCGTAGAACTTGAATTTCAACTTGTTGATTGCCACACATTAAATCTGGTACCTCGGGTACAGCCTATTATTGATGCGCTGTTGCCTGACAGCAACAACAGAATCGCCTTGGAATTTCTCCAGTCAATCATTGAAATTCAAACCGGGATTTGCCAGGATGTTGGTGAGGTAGCGCGTGATTTGAGCCGCTCTATTCAGTTGGTTGAAGATGCTGCTGTGGAGCAGGAGTGTATCCTCTATGCTGCAAGCCTGCATCCGTTTGCAGAACCCCTTGAGCAACACCTGACCAGTGGAGAAAGATATGCCCGGATTATGGCTGAGTTGCAATATGTGGGACGTTTGTTTATCTCTCAGGGGTTACATGTCCATGTTGGGGTACCTGATGGCGACACTGCAATAAAAATATGTGATATTATACAATTATACCTTCCGGTATTACTCGCATTGAGTACATCTTCCCCTTATTTCTGCGGACATGATACTGGCTTTTATTCGTATAGAACAAAACTGTTTGAGGCACTTCCCCTTGCAGGTATATTTGGATATATTGGAAGCTGGCAACGATTTCAGGATGAGGTTGCCTTTTTCCAGGAACGTAAGATTATACGTAAAATTAAAGATCTTTGGTGGGATGTTCGGCCCAGCCCTGGATATGGAACTGTTGAAATACGAATTTGCAACATGCCGGCACGTTTTTCTGAAACCTTGGGGCTGACAGCCTTGATTCAAGCATTGGTTGCCACCATTGCTGAGGGTGCATGCCACTCTTCACCCATGAGTTTACAACTGTTGCGCAGTAACAAATGGCAGGCTGCCCGACACGGACTTGATGGCAGGTTTAATGATACATTCGGCTTACTCAGCAGGCAAACCCAAACGATGAGAAGTGCTGCAGCAGAACTGCTTGATGTACTGAAACCCTTTATTACTCATTTTCAAACTGAAAAATATATTGCTCCTGTGCATGAGCTTTTGCATCGTGGTACTGGCGCTGATTTTCAACGTTTACTGATTGGACAGGGGCATTCATATACAGAAATGATATCCCGTCTGCGTAATGATTACTGGTTATGGTAGAAAAGAGAGAAACGATAAAAAATGAATACTCATGCGGTGTCGTGGCCAGTGGTCATAATGCTGTTACCGAAGCTGCAGCAGCAATGCTGCAGGCCGGGGGCAATGCATTTGATGCTGTTGTTGCAGCAGGATTTGCCGGGGCGGTCGCAGAACAGACCTTGACCAGCCTTGGCGGGGGAGGGTTTCTCCTTGCCCGGACAGCTGACCAGCAGGAGATTTTTTTTGATTTTTTTGTTGATACGCCCGGCAAAAATATGGACAAATCAAGTTCTTCTTCCCATTTTTTCCCTGTGGGAGTGAATTTTGGCGGTTCAGTTCAGGAATTCAATATCGGCCTGGGGTCTGTTGCTGTCCCCGGAACATTAAAGGGCTTGCTTCATGTCCACAAAAGCCTTGGCCGTATGCCGTTATCTGAAGTTATTGAACCTGGTGTGAAGCTTGCCAGGGGGCATAAACTTAACAGTTTTCAGGCTGGTTTTCTTAAAATGCTCCACCCGATAATGACCATGACCGCAACTGGCAGAAATATTTATGAACCTGACGGCCAGTATCTTGGTCAGGGAGATATGCTTGCCATCCCGGAACTTGCAGATTTTTTGCTTCAACTTGTTGAAGACCAGGGGGAGAATTTTTATCGAGGTGACATTGCAAGACGCATTGATAAAGAAATGCGAGAGGGAGGCGGGTTACTCAGTTTTGACGATTTATACGGGTTTGAGGTTAAAGAACGTCAACCGTTACGTACCTCGTATCGGGGGTATACACTACTTACAGCCCCGCCTCCAGGGTTGGGTGGAGCATTAATTTCGCTTTCTCTTACTCTTCTGGAACAGCTGCCCGTTCCAGCGCAATGGGGCAATTCTCAGCATGTTGTACAAACTCTGGGGATGATGCAGGAAGTCGATAAATTGAGGGCGCAGGGTATTTCTTCACCTGAACAGCTCCAGCAATTCATTGCAGGTAAAGAGTGTAGTGAAAGTATTGATGCCATCAGGCAGTTCAGCCGTGGCACAACCCATGTTTCCATTGCCGACAGTGCAGGGAATATTGCCTCCATGACCTGTTCAAACGGTGAAGGTTCCGGATATTTTGCTCCTGGTACAGGCATTATGCTCAACAATATGATGGGTGAAGATGATTTACATCCTGATGGATTTCATTCAGCACCTCCTGGTCAACGTGTTGGTTCGATGATGTCTCCTTCTGCTCTGCTCCACAATGATGAGGTTCAACTGGTTTTCGGCAGTGGTGGCTCAAAGCGCATTCGACCGGCATTGGTTCAGGTACTTACCCAGCTCATAGATTTTAAACGTGATCTTCAATCGGCGGTTCACGCCCCAAGGCTTCATTGGGATGGTGAGGTTATGCAAGTTGAACCCGGCTTGAATAAAGAAAGTCTTGATGCGCTGAAGGAGAGGGTTCCCGTGAATGTTTGGGAGGGACAGAACGTGTATTTTGGTGGGGTTCACTCTGTTATTCCCGGGAAGTTTGGCGTAGGAGATCCGCGTCGGGGTGGTTCAACTCTGGTGGTGAAAGAGTGAGTCTGTACATACTCAAACGTTTCCTCCTCATGATTCCAACGCTTTTTGGAGTCATGTTTATTACCTTTGTAATCACCCAGTTTGTGCCTGGCGGCCCAGTTGAGAAACTGATTGCCACCATAGAAGGGCAGGGGGCTGGCGGGGAGGCGGTCAGTGGCGGGAGCAGCATTTATCAGGGCAAGCAGGGGCTTGATGAGGAACGTGTAGCTCAGCTTAAGGAAATGTATGGCTTCAACAAGCCCCCTCTTGAACAGTTTCTGAGTATGATGGGATCGTATCTGGTGTTTGATTTTGGTGATTCCTACTATCATCACCGCAAGGTTGTTGATCTTGTTATTTCTAAACTGCCAGTCTCTATGTCGCTGGGCCTTTGGTCATTTTTGATCGTCTATTCTGTCTGTATCCCCCTTGGTATTCGCAAAGCCATTTATGATGGTTCTCGTTTTGATATTTTTACGAGTACTGTCATTCTTATAGGGTATGCGATCCCTGGTTTTGTTCTTGGTATTGTACTTATTGTGCTCTTTGGCGGAGGCAGCTTTTGGAGTATTTTTCCTTTACGGGGGTTAGTTTCAGATAACTGGAGCCAGCTGGGAGTGCTTGATAAGGTACTTGATTATCTTTGGCACATGGTTTTGCCAATTACTGCTTCTATAGTGAGCAGTCTGGCCGTTATGACCCTGCTGACAAAAAATTCGTTTCTTGAAGAAATACGTAAGCAATATGTAATGACAGCTCGGGCAAAAGGACTGTCTGATAATCAGGTGTTGTACAAACATGTTTTTCGTAATGCCATTATTCCGATCATCACTGGTTTCCCTGGATCATTTATTACTGCCTTTTTCACTGGTAGCTTGCTTATAGAGACTATTTTTTCTCTGGACGGTATGGGGTTGCTTGCCTATGAGTCTGTGTTGAACCGCGACTATCCCGTTGTTCTCGGAACGCTCTATTTTTTTACAATCATAGGACTACTCTCTCGCTTACTCTCAGACTTGAGTTATGTGTGGGTTGATCCAAAAATTACTTTTGAAAGCAAATCGTAATTGATGATAGAGAAAAATAGAAAGAATACACTTGCCAGACGCAGGTGGAGACGTTTCAAAAAAAATAGACGGGGCTATTACAGCCTGGTTATTTTTTCTGTTCTTTTTGTGCTTTCTCTTGGTGCAGAATTTATCAGCAATGATAAACCTTTTCTGGTTTTTTATCAGGGGAGCTATTATTTTCCGTTACTTCATGCGTATCCAGAGACGGTATTTGGTGGTGATTTTGACACGACCACTGATTATCTTGACCCATATATTCTTCATAAACTGTCATCAGGCGGCAATAAAGTATATTTTCCTCTTAATCCCCATAGTTATAATTCTATAAATCTTGAGCTTGATCAGCCTGTACCTTCACCGCCTTCACATGAAAACTTTCTGGGCACAGATGATCGTGGTCGGGACGTGTTGGCGCGTTTGATCTATGGTTTTAGACTGTCTGTCCTCTTTGGGATAGCTCTAACTCTGGTCGGCACCTTGCTGGGCATTATAGCCGGTTCTGTCCAGGGATATTTTGGTGGCAGGATAGATTTGTTTTTTCAACGATTTATAGAGGTATGGGGGGCAATGCCCGAACTTTATCTATTGATTATTTTTGCTTCTATTTTTAAGCCAAGTGTTTTGCTCTTGCTTGTACTTCTTTCCCTGTTTGGATGGATGGGATTATCTGATTATGTACGTGCAGAGTTTCTTAAAGGGCGTAACATGGAATATGTAAAAGCAGCAAAAGCGCTTGGTGTAACAGATTTTAAGATTATGTTTACTCACCTGCTACCTAATGGTATGACCCCGGTTATTACATTTCTCCCCTTTCGAATGACCGGCTCTATTCTTGCTCTGACAAGTCTTGATTTTCTGGGGTTGGGAGTACCACCTTCAACGCCGAGTCTTGGAGAACTTCTCGCCCAGGGAAAAGCCAATATTGACGCCTGGTGGCTATCATTGTCAACCTTTGGAGTGTTGGTGGGAACTCTTATCCTGCTTATTTTTATTGGTGATGCATTACGTGAAGCCTTTGATCCACGACGGCAATAGAACAATTTGTAGGTTTCTTGAAAAATTGTCTTTCGAAGTCTCGTTAATCTTTAATCTCGCTCGGTCTCTGGGGCTAGATAGATGACAAATGATCTCATATATCTAGTGCTCTCCTTTTGAGTTTTCCTGTTCATGAGGATCTTCTGAAGATCCCTTACTTGACCTAAAACTAAAGCCTCTTCAAACAAATCTGTGGGTGATTTCAGGAACCGGTAAATTGCCAAGCGTATGAT
>RKSL01000010.1 GCA_008633435.1 Candidatus Desulfobulbus rimicarensis
ACCTGAAAGCCGTAGCACCCGTGAGCGTGCATACCGCAGTTCTCGACTTTCATAGGTTTTATGGCTGGCGAATATGGTTCAGCCATGCATTTATCTGAGGGGCGCAGCATTTATCAACGTGCCACGCCGCAGTGACCGACTTTCATAGCTTTTTGTGGCTGGCGAATATGATCCAGCCATGCTGGTTTACTTGAAAAACTGTTTTATCAGGAGATACCCATGCAGGGAATGCAACGACGCTTAAATAAAATTATTCGTAAATCCACAGGACGCAGCCTGGTCATTGCCGTTGATCATGGCATGGCACTTGGTGCCATGACCGGGATTGTCAATATCCGAAAAACCATTGACGACCTGGATGCCACTGGACTTATCGATTGCTGGCTGATGACCAAAGGCATCTATACTAAGGCTTTTGATCCGGCTGGAGACCCCGGAGTTATCCTGCGGGCAAGTGGTGGGGCAACAATTGCAGGGCCAAATCTTGTACGAGAAGGATTGACCGCAACAGTGGAAGAGGCTCTACAGCTTGGTGTGGATTGCGTGGCAACGAGTGCCTTTGTTGGTTCTGAATTTGAACATGAGACGCTTGTTAATATGGCGGCATTATCAACCCGGTGCCGGAAGTGGGATGTCCCCATGCTCGGCGTGATTGGTCTTGGCAAGACCAACGAAGATAAGAAAAAAGATCCCAAATTCATTGCCCTTGGAGCCAGAGTTGGTGTTGAACATGGTGCTGATATCATTAAAACATATTATACGGAAACGGATTTTGACAAAGTTGTTGCCGGTTGTCCTGTTCCGGTGCTGATTGCAGGCGGACCCAAGTGTGAAACCGATTTGGACACCCTGAAAATGATCCATGGCGCCCTCCAGGGTGGTGCCAGCGGTATTGTCATGGGCAGAAATGTCTGGAAGAGCCCAAGCTCAGTAGCCCTACTCTACGCGGTACACGGTCTTATCCATGAAAACATGAATGTACAAGAGGCTAATCAACTTCTGGAAGAGAAAAGACAGGGGTAATTGTGATGATTGTTACGATTAATTAAGGAATTAACTTGTTTTCCTTGAGAGGGTAGGGAAGATAAAGGGAGATGATATGAAGAGTGTTGTGCTGATATTTCCGGTTATGTGTTTAATGCTGGCTGCTGCGGGAGGGAGCCTGGCCGGCTCTTTGTCCGAGGCGACCTATGTAGGTGCTGATACCTGTAGACAATGCCATAAGGAACATTTTGATGGCTGGAAGTCGACATTGCATCCCTATAAATTTCAGAAAGCCACTCCTGAGGTCGTTGTTGGCGATTTTAGTGGGAACAGCGCCATGGAGGTTGACGGGCAGACAACATCAATGTTCAGGGATAAAGATACTTTTTTTGTTAAAACTGCTGATGCTGCGGGTACAATGCACACCTACAAAGTGGACTATGTTATCGGCGGGTTCTGGAAGCAGCTTTATGTGACAAAATTTGACAATGGAGAGCTGCATATTCTGCCACCTATGTGGATTGTTAAAACTCAGCACTGGAAAAACAGCAAAAACTGGAAAAAAGGTACAGTATATCAGAATGGCTGTTCCGGTTGCCATAATACCGGTACCCGGATCAACTATGATGAATCCAGCAAAACTTATGCTACAACCTGGGCCGATCTTGGTGTTGCCTGCGAGGCCTGTCACGGGCCGGGAAGTCTCCATGTGGAGGCGGATGATGAAGCCAAAGCTGAAACAATTATTAATCCGGCAAAAATTCCTGATCCGACAAGGGCGGCAATGGTGTGCGGATCGTGTCATACCCGGGGAAGCTGTTGTGATGGGAAATATGGATACCCTAAAGGCTATACCCCGGGCGGGCAGCTGAATTTTATGTTCAGTGAAAAACCTAAACTACACCCCGCTGAAACGTCAAAGGCCAACCGTCAGGAATATATTGACTGGAAAAAAAGTGGCCATGCCCGTGAAGGTGTTGTCTGTTGGCATTGTCATTACACCCACCAGCAGGGTGCTTCCAATAAATATCAGACCCGGCTGCCCGGTTCCTCTCTATGTCGGAGTTGTCATCAGGTAGACAATGTCGGGGTTCATGGTATTCACAGTGTTAATAATTGTGTTGGCTGCCACATGCCGCCAATTGGTAAACGGGCGACAAAAGGGGATGTGCATAGCCATCAATTTAAGGTGATTAGTCCTCAGCTCTCCGTGGATGCCGGTGGTGTCGATAAACAGCCAAATTCTTGTAACGCCTGTCACTATCATAAGAGTGACAGCCCGGAAGAGCTGCTCGACGTGTTGGTTCAGGTTAAAAAAGCCAGGAAAAAACGGATTCTCAAGTAAACGCTACTTTTCTTTCTTACGGCAACTTCGGGTAGTGCCTGTAGTTGCCGTTATCATGTCCGAAGAACATTTTTTCTGTCATCCGGCACTGCCTTGTATTGAAGGGCGGCGTTCTGTAGACAGTTCCAGGCATTTCAAGCGGCATATGCATCGTCGTTTCAGTATTGGCGCGATAGATAAGGGAGAGGTGCGTTATCAGGTTGCCGGGCAGGGAGCAGTGCTCAGTCCAGGAAGTCTGGCGCTGATAAATCCGGAAGTGATCCACTCCTGCAATCCCCTGGATAGTGCCCGGCGCAGTTATTCAGTGCTGTATCTTGACGTTGACTGGTGTAGCCAGGTGCAGGAATCACTCTGGCAGGAGAGCGGCTTTGTGCCGGTTGAAAGGATACTGCTTGAAGATGTTGCCCTGTACAGTCAGTTTTTGCGTATCATGACCCTGCTCATGGGTGGATTCGATATTTTGTTAATAGAACAGCATGTTACAGAGCTGGTAGGGCAGATTTTCCTGCGTTGTTGTGGCCGGAGAAAGCGTCTCGATACCGCTTGCGTTCAGGTAAAAGAACTTAAAAGGCTTCTGGGCGAAGGGCTTGATGCGTCGCTGTCGCTGAACCAGGTGGCCGCAGGATTGGGGGTAAATCCTTACACGCTACTCAGGCAGTTTAAAAAAGAGATGGGCATCACGCCCCATGCCTATCGGTTGAATTTGCGCATTGAACTTTCCAGGGAACTTTTGCAGCAGGGACTTGAACCTGCCCGGGTTGCTTTGGAATGTGGTTTTTTTGATCAGAGTCATTTCCATCGCCATTTTAAAGCACATACCACGGTAACCCCCCGAGAGTATCAAGTCAATTTTGTCCAATAACCGGAGGGGGCGACACACTATACTTTTCGTCAAAAAAGGAAAAGTATGGAGTTTCTGCTGATAGCCTCTGCTCATTTTATGGCTCTTTTGAGTCCTGGCCCTGATTTTTTTCTCATCCTGCAAACCTCACTTCGCCTGCCGCTTCGTTATGCTTTTGCTGTCTGTTTGGGGATTGCCCTGGCCAACGGCTTGTACCTTAGCCTTGCAGTGACAGCTCTTGAGGCCATGAAACATATGAATGTATTGCTGGATCTCCTCAAGTACCTTGGTGGAGGATATCTGCTCTACATCGGTGTGCTCATGATCAGGGCTCCTGTTCGTCCCCTCGAAGAAAGGGCGGATAGCAAGACGCTATCGAACAAACATCTTGGCAGACAATTTNNTGGTCGGTTTTATGTCTGCCATCCTCAATCCTAAAAACGCAATTTTTTATTTTTCATTATTTACAGTTATGGTGTCCGACCAAACCCCTTTCACTATACGGGTGCTGTATGGCATCTGGATGACATCGGTCGTGTTATGCTGGGATATCGGGTTGGCCTGTTTACTGGGGAACTCCCGGGTTAAAAAGGCATTGACCCGCTGGTTTTTTTTCATTGAAAAGGGGGCAGGATGCATGCTCGCGCTCTTCGGCTTGTTACTGAGTCTCAGATAAAGTTTTACCGGGCATATACTTTTCTGTGTACATTCCCTGCTTGCCGGGTAATAAAGAGTGATTATTATTGAGACAGTAAAACTACGTGGTGGTATAAGTATACACGGTAATGTATTCAGCTGGTACTGAGTGCAAGAGTAAACCAGCATGGTTGGACCGGACTTGCCAACCGTAATCAACTCTGAACGTCGGTTCCTGTGGCGTGGCATGCTGGTAGATTCTGCGATTATTGGAGAAGTGTTTTACAAGGAGGATGTCTCATGTTGAACAATGAAAAGGCAGCAGGTGCGGAACCCCTTGAAATTGCCGATGCCGATATCTATGATGCCATGAAGGCGATGCCCGGATATCTGGATATTACTCCCGGGGACTTTAAAACGTTGTATGTAAAGGTGTATGACCAGGCTGTAAAGCGAATTGTCGAGTCGGTTAAAGCTGTAGATATCATGACATCACCTGTTGTAACAGTCACTCCGCAGATGACTTTGCAGGAAGCGGCTGCGATCATGGCCTCGCGCGAAGTTTCAGGCGTACCGGTGGTTGAAGAGGATGGCCATGTGGTCGGCGTGTTGTCGGAAAGCGATTTTATCCGTCGTATGGGGACAGAGCATAACCGGTCGTTTATGGCTGTAGTTGCCCGTTGCCTGCAGGTGAGAAGCTGTGCGGCCATAGCAATCCGCGAAAAAAACGTCATTGATATAATGACCGCGCCCGCCCTTGTGGTCAATGAGGATATGGGTGTATTTGATATTGCGGCTTTGTTGAGAAGCAAACAGATAAACCGGGTGCCGGTGGTGGATGGGAAACAGAAACTGACAGGCATTGTTTCCCGTGAAGATATTGTCCACACCTCACTTATCCCTTAATTTTATTGAAGGCCACCTTGAAAAATTGCCTTTCGAAGTCTCGTAACCTCGCTTGTCTCGCCCGATCTCTGCGTCACAGGAAAATGAAAAATGTTCACGTATGACTAATATGCTGCGCTTTTTAATTTTCCTGTTTCTTGACCTCGAACGAAAATTCTAATTTTTCAAGGCAGCCTGAAGAGTATTCATCATGCAAAAGTATTTTAATAAGATGAAAGGCTCCACCACAAGTCCACCCCGGGTGAGTCTTTTAGAAATTTTCTGGTCGTGGGTTGGTGCGTTCCTGGGTATTTCAGCAGTGGCCTATATGAATTATAATGTGCTGGATCAAACAGATCTGGTCATGATTATCGGCTCATTTGGTGCCTCGGCAGTGTTGATTTACGGAGCCATCCGCAGTCCGCTTGCCCAGCCGCGGAACCTCATTGGCGGTCATGTCCTCTCTGCCGTTATCGGTGTTTTTTTCTTTCAGCTTTTTCAAAGTCAAATGTGGCTGGCCTCAGCACTCGCTGTAGCAACTGCCATAGCTGCCATGCTTGCTACTAAAACCCTTCACCCTCCCGGAGGTGCAACTGCCCTTATTGCCGTTATCGGCAGTGGTAAAATTCATGCACTTGGTTATTTATATGCTGTGATCCCTGTGGGAACAGGCGCATTGATGATGCTGGTCGTTGCCCTTCTGGTCAATAATATTCCTGAGACCAGGAGATACCCTGAATTTTGGCTGTAGGGGTGTGACGAACAAAAAATCACGACGTGATGTTCTCTGGTTACATCATCTTTCCAGCTCTTAACAAAGTAATATTTCGGTTGAAAACAGCTGGAACTCCATGTAGTTTACCCCTTATAGGGAAATCCGGATCTGCGTTTTTATATACGTGAAACAATCAGGGTTTTTCAGCAAAACGTCAACGATAACAACTTATTTTCCCCGGTTTCGCCTGCGTTACAGAGGGTTTCCGGGACAGGGAGGGATTGAAATGACTAAGGTTTGTACTTTTCTGGCAGTGTCTTTGCTGCTTGCCGGTTGTGCGGGTGGGTCTGTGAATATGGGTTCATCCAGTTCAAAAACCGTTGCCACCGGAGGTGCTGCCGGTGGGAGTTCGACAGGAGCCAGTGATGCTCTTGAGCGCTGCACTCGCCCTTACGGTACTCTTGGGGTCAACGAGGATCATTCTGCAGGATGGTATACTCACCTTTTTAGTAAGTATGGTATTCAATCCACGGTACCTGTTCTTCGTCTTCTTGCTCAACAGAGCAACTGTTTTGTGGTTGTTGAACGAGGGCATGGGTTCCGTCACATGACCAATGAGCGTCGTTTGCAGCAAGCAGGTGAATTGCGGAAAAACAGCAATTTTGGTAAAGGTCAAATGGTGGCGGCAGATTATACTGTAAGTCCCACGTTACTCTTTCATGATACCGATACAGGTGGTTTACGCGGGATAGGTTCAGCGGTTGGCAGTGCCTTTGGTGGGCTTGGATCGCTAATTGGTGGTACTTTGGCCGGATCTGTCAAAATAGGGCAGGCGCAGAGTATGCTGACACTTGTGGACAACCGTTCAGGAATTCAGGTAGCTGTGGCTGAGGGAAGTGCCAGCAGCACCAGTATGGGAGGGGCTCTCAGTTTGCTGGGGACTCACGCTGGAGGAGCACTAGGGATGTATAATCGAACCCCTGAAGGCAAACTTGTTGTTGGCGCCATGATGGATTCATTTAACAATATGGTGCGTGCTCTTCGGAGCTATCAGCCTCAAGAGGCTGCCGGGCCAAATGGGATGGGTACCGGGGGACGGTTGAAGGTTAATTGAGCTTTGAGACAATGGGGGTGTTAAGTTTATGAGCTCTTTTAAAGTCGTCTGGTCCATATATTTTTTCTATTATCTTTGTCAGGGAGTATGTCATGCGACAACATAAAAATACATTTTATCTTTTTGCCAGCATCAGTTTAAGTGTCGGGTTACTACTTAGCCAGGCCTTGCCTGCCCATGCGTTGGAAGACCAACTTACTGTGGTCACATCCTACCCAAAAGATCTGACCACAACTTTTAAAAAGGCGTTTGAAAAGCAGTATCCCGGTATCAAGGTGGAAATGCTGAAAAAGAAAACCACTGCCGGGGTTAAATATATTCAGGAAACCGCCTCAAATAACAGTTCTGATCTGTTCTGGGCCTCGGCGCCTGATGCATTTGAGGTCTTGAAGGAAGATGGACTTTTGCAGAAATATACGGTCAAGGCTACAGGAATTCCTGAGGTTATCGGTTCGTATCCAATTAATGATCCTGACGGTTATTATAAAGGTTTTGCCGGTTCAGGTTATGGTATTATGTGGAATACCCGCTACCTGAAGGCTAAAAAAATTCCTGCTCCCCACGAATGGAGCGATCTGACCAAGGCCGTATACCATGGGCATACCGGCATGTCAGCCCCTTCACGTTCCGGAACCACCCACCTCACTGTAGAGACAATACTGCAGGGAGAGGGCTGGGATAACGGCTGGAAGTTGATGAAAGAGATTGCCGGTAATTTCCATACGGTTACCGAGCGCAGTTTTGGCGTTCCTGACGGTGTGAATTCCGGTCAGTTCGGAGTGGGTATTGTCATTGATTTTTTTGGCCTTTCTTCTCAGGCATCCGGCTTCCCGGTTGAGTTTGTCTACCCGAGTGTAACCACACTTGTGCCTGCAAATATTGCCATTGTCAACAAGGCTCCTCATCCTGAGGCAGCTGGTGCATTTATTGAATTTCTGCTCTCTGATGCCGGTCAGAGAATTTTGCTGGATCCCAAGATCAGACGTCTGCCGGTACGGCCGGAAATTTATGCTCTGGCGCCCAAAGATTTTCCCAACCCGTTTGTGGATAAATCCATTGGTGCCAAAGTCAAATTTGACGTGCTTAAGTCAAAAAGCCGGTACAATCTGGTCAACTCCATGTTTGATGTCATGGTGACGTATCGTCTTGATGATCTGCGCAAGGCAACCAAGGCTGTTCAGGATGCTGAAAAGGCCATGGTCGGCAAGGATAACGCGGAAGCTGCCCAACTCATCACTGAGGCCAGAGCCCTTATCGCCGCTTTACCCATTGATGAGGCCAAATCGCTTGATAAGGAGTTTGCAGCGACTTTTAAGAAAAAACGTAAAAAAGCTACAGATAAAGTTACTGGTCGTCAGGCAGAAGTTGAACAACAATGGGATGCCATGGTGAAGAGTAATTATGCCAAAGCAAAAGCTCTTGCTGAAAAAGCCAGCTCTCTGCTGTAACCCTGTTTTTCCCCTGATAATCCCAGGCACTTCCTGAGTTATCAGGGGATTCTTCATCCAGCCTGACGCGCATGGCTGAACCACGATGGTCAGCTCAACACAAGATGAAAGTTGGCTACTTCGCCAAGGCAGGCAACTCTTCTATACAAGGAAGATTCCATTATGGTACGTGTCCGTACGCCCTACCTTATCGCCTCAACTCTTGCCTTTTTTCTGCTTGTTTTCCTGGTTATTCCTGTTGGGGAAGTTATTTATGTTGCCTTTCAGGACAGTTCGACCGGGGCACTGACCCTGATTAATTTTGTTGATTTCTTTAAAACATCCCTCTTTCGGGAGTCTTTTGTAAATTCTTTTTATGTGGCTGGGATGTCGGTGTTGTTTGCAAGTCTTATTGCTATGCCGCTGGCCTATTTTACCACTCGTTTTAATTTTGGCGGCTCTATTATTATTCAAACATTGGGGATTGTGCCGCTGATTATGCCCCCCTTTGTGGGAGCTGTTGCCATGCAACTCCTTTTTGGGAGCAATGGCTCGGCAAATCTATTGCTTGATCAATGGTTTGGTATAAATATCCCATTTATGGAAGGACTTAACGGCGTTATCCTGGTTGAATCCATCCATTATTTTCCTTTTATTCTGATTAATCTCTCTGCTGCTCTTAATAATATTGACCGCTCCATGGAGGAGGCCGCACAAAACCTTGGTTCGAGCGGTATGCGACTTTTCCGCCGAATTGTTTTGCCCCTGGCAATGCCTGGTTATCTTGCTGGTGCCTCGCTGGTCTTTCTCAAGGCTTTTGATGATCTGGGGACGCCGCTACTCCTTAATGTCAACAACATGTTGGCCACTCAGGCTTATCTGCGGATTTCTTCCATTGGAATTTCTGACCCCATGGGCTATGTCATTTCAGTGATTCTTGTTCTTTTTTCCCTGTTTTCACTTTGGGTATCGATGCTGGCCTCAAAAGGGAAAGATTATTCAGGCGGTGGTAAGGGCTCAAGTGGTTTGCTTAAGCGGGACATGCGTGGCTGGGAAAAGGCTGGCGCGTACGCATTAATAGTCTTTCTTCTGATCCTGGTGCTCTCGCCCCATATCAGTCTGCTGCTGCTCTCTTTTGGCACAATATGGTCGTATAGCGTTCTGCCCGATGCGTTTACCACTGCGCATTATGTTGAAGTGATCAGCACTACCCGTGAATATATCACCAACACCCTGCTTTATGCGGGGATTGCCGCTTCGTTTGACGTGTTCATCGGGATTGCGATCTCCTACGTGGTACTTAGAACACAAGTTATTGGTCGTCGCTGGCTTGATTATATTGCAACCGGTGCTCTGGCTGTTCCCGGCGTGGTCCTTGGTATCGGCTACTTGCGGACATTTAACGATTTTAATGTGCCTGTGATTGGTAAACCTCTGGCAAGCTGGTGGGTGATTATTGTGATTGCCTTGACCATTCGCAGGCTTCCCTATGCCTTGCGGGCGTGTACGGCTGCTCTGCACCAGGTGTCAAATACTCTGGAAGAGGCTGCGGAAAATCTTGGCGCCGGAAAAACAGCAACTGTGCGTAAAATTGTGGTTCCATTAATGGCAGGAGGCATTGTTGCAGGGTTTGTCACCAGTTTTGCCACCGCAACTGTTGAGCTGTCTGCGACGCTGATGCTGGTTACTGCTGAGTCAGATGCGCCACTGGCCTATGGTATTTATGTTTTTATGCAGAGTGCAGCCGGTCGTGGTCCGGGAGCAGCACTTGGTTTGATTGCCGTTGTGGTCGTCGCCCTTGGCAGTTATCTGGCCCATCATTTTATTGAGCGCAACAAGCGTTTGCAGGTTACTTCAACAGGATAATAATCCATGAGTCTTGTTACCCAGGTCGAGCCGGTGCGGCTGACTATTGAAAATGTACATATCTCCTTTGGCAAAACCAAGGTGTTGCAGGGGATTAATCTGGAGATCGAACCGGGCGAGTTTTTTGCTTTTCTTGGCCCTTCCGGTTCCGGAAAATCGACTCTTTTGCGGGCAATTGCCGGCTTTGGCCCTGTGCCGCAGGGACGTATCTTAATTGATGGCAAGGATATTGTTTCCCTGTCGCCCTGGAAGCGGGATGTGGGTATGGTTTTTCAAAATTATGCCTTGTGGCCGCATTTGACCGTCCAAAAAAATGTAGCCTTTGGTCTTGAAGAACGTAACGTGGCCAGAGCCGAAAAAGAGGCGCGGATAAAGGAGGCACTGGATATGGTCGGCCTTTCCCACCTGGCAGATCGTCATCCATCACAACTCTCAGGAGGGCAGCAGCAGCGGGTTGCTCTGGCACGGACAATTGTTATTCGTCCCCGGCTGCTTCTTTTGGATGAACCGCTTTCCAATCTTGATGCCAATCTGCGGGTACAGATGCGCACTGATATTCTCAAATTGCAGCGTAAACTCGGCCTGACCACGATTTTTGTCACCCACGATCAGGAGGAAGCCAATACCATCTCTGATCGAATGGCAGTGCTCGATAAAGGTATTATCCAGCAAATCGGCTCTCCAATGGAGCTGTATGATAACCCTGCCAGCCCCTTTGTCGCTCATTTTCTGGGCACGACCAATATGCTTGAAGGAACAGTTGTCAATGCAGGGAAACATTCTTTACTTCGTGTGGATGATGACCTGCTCTTACCTTTTGACAGTGACGATGTGGCGCAAAGAGGTGCTTTGGTCTTCAGGCCACAGAGTATTGTGCTCAATCCTGAATCTCCAGTGGAAGATGCCGTCAAGCTGAGAGCTGTTGTCGACTCCAGAGAGTTTTTGGGGGCTACGGTGCGTTATACGCTTTCTGTTGGTGCTGTAAAAATGCTGGCCGATGAGGAGCACCGCCGGGGAAGGGGAATTTATGATCCGACAGAAACTGTTGAGCTGGTAATTCCCCGCAGACAAATTTTGTTTATTGCTGAGAAATAAGGAAAACGGTGCAAGGCAATAGCGTTGCCCGAAATCTATAGTTTGGATTTGGTTAAGAAAAACTAAAGTAATTGATAAGCGTTACTCATTGTATTAAGAGATATATGCTAACGATATTCTGAAATTAGCAGGAGGTAAATCATGTCTGCAGGGCCAATGAAGTATCTGGATAAAGCAATGGATAAAATTCGTGATCTCGGCCTGGTGCCAGAGAAGGCCGAGGGGCACAATGATCCCATGGTCGTTCTGCTGAACCAGATAACTGATATTGATGAGGATCGTATAATTGCCATCGCCCGGACGTTGAATCAGACTTCTTTTTTTAATGATGTTGTGCGCGAGCAGGTTCAGGCGATGGATATCAGCAATCGGTATGAAGAAATCACGAACGCGTTCAATTCCATTCGTGATGATGCCAAGAGCATGGTCGATCAGCTTGCAGATGGTAAAATTTCGACCTTTGAACGTCTGGGCAATGTCTGGATGAAGGCTACCCGCGGGGATATTGCGAGCCGGTTTGGCAAGATTAAAGATACCTATCTGGATGTGACTGACAGTACTCACGATCAGATTCAACGTGAACAGATTATTTTGGAAGCCTATCAGGATTTCCGTGGAGCTATGAAAGAATCTGAAGTCCTGGCCCTGGAAGTGTTAAAAAAGGCAGAAGTTCTTTGGGATGCTGCCAAGGCAGAGGTTCACGAGGCAATGAAAACCGTTGAAGAGTATCAGGGCGATGATGATGTCCAGCGTGCCCGCCTTGAGATGGCTCGAGATGAAAAAGTAAGGGCGTTGCAGGATACTGAAAAAAGATACCAGATAGCAAAAGATCTGTCTGATAACCTGACTATAGGGTATAATACTTCAGATGTGGTCATGGCGCGGTTGCTGCAAACAACCAATATTAAAGAACGGCTCTATTCCCAGGCGGTCAGTTTTTTTTCCACCAATGAAGTCGTGTTGACGGCATTAACCGCTTCGTTTGCCGGTATGTTTGGATTGCATGAAAGTACGCAGACCATTGAAGCCATGAAAGAGGGAATGAGCAAGTCTATTGAGGTGCTTGCCGAGGTTGGTGGCAAAATTCAGGAGGCTGCGGTTAAAGCCGGATATGGGCCGACTATTCGTGCTGATGCTGTGAAAAAGCTGGTTGACTCTGTGGTGAATTTTCAGGTCAAATCCCAGGAAATTATTATTGAAATGCGGGCACAGAGTACTGCCAATGCCAAAGAAATACGTGAAGCCGTTGAAGATGGAAAACGAAGAATGGCTCAGTTGGTTGAAGGGGGTAAAGTGCTTGCCCTCGAGACTGGTGAATAAGAGTTTTCAGTTGTGTTGGAGACATGCAGGTTGCTGGAATGAATAGTGTCAGCGGAGCTCAACAGCCTCTTGATGAGATCATGCTGGCCATGGATGTGGTGGATACGCTGCGCCACAACAGTAAACTGGTCGATCAGGAATTGAGTGCGGATTCCCGTGATGAGCAGCTTAAAGAAAAGCTGCGCAGAATCTACAAAGCCCAGGGGATTGAGGTGCCTGATCATGTCCTTGAAGAAGGCGTTCAGGCATTGCGGGAAGATCGGTTCAGCTATAAACCACCGCCCAAGAGTGTTTCCAGCTGGCTAGCTCATCTCTATGTGAGCCGGGGACGTTGGGGAAAATGGCTAACAGGCGGACTGGGCCTTGTTCTTTTGCTGTGGAGTGCCTATTTTTTCATGGTGGCTGGGCCTCGGTCAGCCATGCCCGATAAAATCCGCAGCAGCTATCAAACACTTTGGCATAATGCCAAATCTGAAAAAGCCCGGCAAGTGATCAAGCGTATCCAGAATGAGGCCGAAACAGCTGTGGAAAACGGCGATGAGAAGGGGATGAAAAAGGCATTGATCCTTTTTGACAAGATCCGAGAGCGACTTGATCAACAGTATTCGTTACGGGTTGTTGTCCGTCCAGGAAAGCGTTCGGGACTCTGGCGGGTACCTGACGTTAATTCTTCCTCCAGAAATTATTACATTATTGTCGAGCCGGTAGGCTCTGACGGCACAATTTTGACTGTACCTGTGACCAGCGAAGAAACCGGGAAAGAAACCATGGTTTCCACCTGGGGGGTTCGGGTAGATAAAAAGATTTTTGAAAAAATTGCAGCTGATAAGCATGACGATGGAATCATTCAGGATAATATTCTTGGTGAAAAGAAGAAAGGCTATCTGTTGCCTGAGTACCCAAAACATGTTGGTGGCGGAGCGATAACATCATGGTAGCGATTGTGGTGCAGTTATGATCAGCGGACGACAAACTCTGTCATCCATTGACTCTTCTCTTGAAGAGTTACGCAGCAGGATTGCGGAAACTGCTCAACTCATAGAAGAGCGTAATGACCGTCTGCTTGCCTTGCAGCAGGATGAGCTTGGTTTATACCGGGAACTTGGCCGGTTACGGGTCGAGCATCTTGTCTATGATCCCGGGACTATTGTTGCAGATGATGCAGAGCAAACCGTCGAAAAAATGCTTGAACAGCGGCAGGGTGAGCTGGAAAGAATTCAAAGGGATGTTGAAACATTAATACAACATCGACATTCTCTTGATCTTCAGCGTGATGCTCAGGCCAGTCAAGTTGCTGCTGTTGCAGAACAATTAGATGTTGCGGAAAAGAAAACCCAGGATCGTTTACAGCAGCAAGCTGAATATCTCCAGCAACTGGAGCTAACTCAGGATATCGAGAGAACACTCAAGCACGCGCAGGATAAAGCCCAGCAACGTGAACAGGAGCTGGAGAGCAAGGGGCAATCGTACAAAAAAGATCCTCTGTTCATGTATTTGTGGAACCGAAAATATAGAACTACCGAGTATCAGGCAGGCGGTTTGACCCGCTGGCTGGATAGCAAGGTCGCTGGATTAATCAAATATTCTCTGGCAAGAGTAAATTACAGTAAATTACAGGAAATTCCCCTGCGTTTGCGGGAACATGCCTCGCAGATAGAAAAAAAAGCACACGAGGCTTTTTCCGTATTAAAGGCCATGGATGAGAAGGCCAGGGAAGAAGACGGGATTCTTGTACTTGAAGATTCACTGAAAAAAGAAGAAACTGCGCTTGGTACAATTGATAAGGAACTTGAGCAGACCCTGGCAAAACTTCAGGAACTTGAGCAGGTGCAGGCTGATTTTTCAGCAGGTAAAGACCCGTATTTTCTGCAGGCTGTTGACTTTCTGAGTACAGAGTTACGGCGTGATGACCTCGTTGAATTGCGGCGGCAGGCATTTGATACGCCTTTTCCTGAAGATGATGTAATTGTCTCTCGTCTCTATGACATAGAGGCGAGCAATCGGGAACTAGAGGCAGGGATAAGGGAACTCAGAAAAGAGAGTGAACTTCTCCGACAGCGGCTTCAGGAAATTGAATCATTACGCATTCAATTTAAAAAGCAGCGGTACGACAGTATTGGTACCGATTTTTCAGATCCAGGACTTATCGCCACTGTACTGGGCAACCTGGTAAACGGTGCCGTAACAAGTGACGCCTTTTGGCGAATTATTCAACAGCAGCGACGTTTTCATAGACACCACGCCGATCCTGGATTTGGTTCCGGTGGATTTGGCAGGGGAACTATCTGGGGAAGTGGTATGGGCTTTCCCAGGGGGAATGGAGGTATCTTTGGTGGTGGTGGTTTTTCGTTTCCCGGTAGCGGCGGTGGTTCTCTGGGCGGAAGTTCAGGAGGTGGATTTAGAACAGGTGGCGGTTTTTAAAGTATGCCTCTGCTCAAAAGTAGTACTTTGTTGTGTGTAGAGTGTAGTGTTTTGCCTGGCTGTAACAAGTAAGAAAAAGAATGAAGAACAAACATCATTTGAGGACAGTAGTACAATTATTTCCAGGGCATCGTGCCCATCTTTCAATTACAAGGAGAGTCGTATCATGAACAAAACCGAGTTGATCAGTGCCATTGCCGAGTCTGCAGATTTAAGTAAAGCCGATGCCGGTAAAGCCTTGGAAGGGCTTATGAAGGCTGTTACAGATGCCCTTGCCAAAGGAGATAAAATTTCTCTTATTGGTTTTGGCGCATTTTCAGTTACCCAGCGCTCTGCACGTAGCTGCCGTAATCCTCAGACTGGTAAAAAAATGGAAATTGCTGCGAAAAAAGTGGCAAAATTTAAGCCTGGCAAGCAACTGGCTGACGCTGTAAACTGTTAATGGAAGGGGCATGAAACCAGAGATCATCATTCCTTCACTTTTTGCTCTTTTTATTCTGACTTCCTGGGTAATCGGGACGTATAATAAATTCATCAAATACAGAAACAGGATTGAAGAATCATTAAACGGAATAGATGTTGCCCTTAAGCGGCGTGCCAATCTGATCCCCAACCTGGTTCGGGTTATTGAGGGGTACGCCGCCCACGAAGGAACAATCTTTCAGGACAAAACTCGCCAGCTTGATCGTCTGTCAGAACCTTCGCGTTTAGAGGAAGAACAGAAAATATCAAGAAATATTGGAGGGTTGCTGGCTGTCGCTGAGGCTTATCCCGACTTGAAAGCCAGTGGTAATTTTTTGGATTTGCAGAATAAACTTGATGAGATTGAAGGGGATATTCAGCAAGCCAGAAATCGGTATAATAATTATATTTCCAGGTTTAATACCATGGTGGAATCTTTCCCGGCTTCTCTGATTGCCGGAAAATTTTATTTTACTAAACAGGATTATCTGGCACTTGAACTGGCAACCCAGCGTGAAATGCCCGAAGTTTCGTTTACATCAGAAAAGAAGAAAAACAAGTGACTGATTACAACGTTTAACGGTTAATTTGCTCAGGAGTTGCAGCTGGTTTGTCGTTATTTATGGTTGTGACTCGTGATTACTCTACTTATTTTCAGAGGAGGAAAAAATGGCTGGTTTCATGGACATTCTTGGAACATTGGTAAAGCAGGGGATGTCACAATCAAGTGGCTCCCGGGTGTCAAATGCTTTTGGTGCCGGACAGGGGGGCTCTCTCAATGATATTATTGGCGGTCTGGGCAAAATGATGGGGGGGATGCAGTCTGGAGACTCGTCGTCTGCCGGTGCCGGAGGTCTGGGTGGGTTAGGTGGCGTAATCGGAGAAGTGCTGGGTGGTTTGGGAAATAAAAATGCTGCCCTTGGCGGACTTGGTGCGCTTGCAGGTGCTGTTCTTGGGGGTGGTGGCCGTTCGGCACGGGGCGCAATTGGTGGCGGTGGTTTGGCCATGCTCGCCTCTCTTGCCTTCGCAGCATTAAAGAAAATTGGCCAGGCACCTCATAATCCTCCCCGTGCTCTTTTTGAACCTGAGACTGCAGAAGATGCAGAAGCTCTGGAAAGAGATGCCGAGGTTATTGTCAAAGCAATGATTACCGCTGCTAAAGCAGATGGCCGCATAGATCAGAGTGAAATTGAAAAAATTGTGGGCAAGCTTGAAGAGGGTGGACTGACAGAAGAGGAAAAGGCCTTTTTTATGGAAGAGGCCAACAAACCGCTTGATCTTGATGCAGTCGTTGCCTCTGCCGATGGGCAGGCTGATATGGCGGCTCAGATTTATGCTGCTTCATTGCTGGCTATCGAAGTTGACACAGAGGCTGAGAAACAATATTTAGCTGAGCTCGCTTCCCGTTTGCAGTTACATCCGGAAGTGGTTACGCATATTGAGCAGGCCTTTGGGGTTGCAGCGTAAATTTTGATTCTACCATTTTGCAGATGATATTGATTTAGTCGAGGAGAGTGTAATGGGACTTTTGAGTTTTGCCAAAAGTATAGGAAAAAAGTTGTTTGCCAAAGAGGCTGAAGCCTCTGAAAAGATTTCTTCATACATTGAAGAAGATAATCCCGGGGTGAAGAACCTGGAGGTCACTGTTGAAGATGGCGTGGTTTCACTGAGCGGGGAAGCAGAAAATGCTGAGGCTTTGGAAAAAGCTGTCCTCATGGCTGGTAATGTGCATGGAGTGAGTGAAGTGCGTTATGATGGTGTCACCGCGCCAGCTGCAACGGTTGCCGTCGAGTATTATGAAATAGTCTCAGGGGATACTTTGTCTGGTATAGCCAAGAAATTCTATGGTAATGGTTCAAAATATATGGTTATTTTTGAAGCCAACCGTGAGGTTATTAAAGATCCTGATAAAATCTACGTTGGCCAGAAAATACGTATTCCAGCGATGAGTGAGTAAATTTGTTACCCCTGTAAAAAACCTGGCGGATGAGCGTTTTCTCATCCGCTATTTTTTGGGAGGAAAACAGCATGACAGCAAAACAAAATTTCTCAGAAGAAGAATGGAAGCAGCTGCTGCAGGCTCCTGGTGCAGCTGGTATTTATATTATGATGGCAGATCCTAATTTTGTCATTGGCAGCATGAAAGAGGCTTTTACTGTTTCCTGCAGCATTATTGAAAAAGGTAAACAGCAAAACAGCGAATTGCTGTCTGCTTTGCTGTCGGAATTCAAAGAAAGAGAGATGGCCAAAAAAGCACAGCTGAAGTTTGAAGAAAAGAATCTTGAAGGGGTGAAAAAAACAACCCTTGAAGCTTTGAAAAAAGCTGTGAGTATTCTTGATGCTAAAGCCGACCCCCAGGAAGCAACAGAGATTAAATCCTGGCTTTATGACGTGAGTGTGAAAGCCGCAAACGCTGCTAAAGAAGGTGGTTTTCTTGGTTTTGGCGGAACCAGGGTGAGTGAAAAAGAAGAAGCTGCGCTCAAAGACCTGGCTGCATTGCTGGGTGTTTCCACGTAACTTTTTTTCAGGGAGTGGATGGTCGATTTTGTATATTAGTGGAGTACCTGTCCCAAAATGGTCTTTTTGTCCGATCTCTGTGTCATGCTCAAAAAATAATGCACGGAGATAAGCGTAGACTCCGAGATCAATCATATGCCTGCGCTTATTTTTTTCGCAATCCTCGGAGTCTCCCGTCGGTCGCTTACCTGAGCTCGAACAAAAACCTTATTTTTGGACAGACGCTATTGTAACATTTTAATTTCTCTGGAAATTCTTTCCTTTTTCTCGAAGCAGACTTTGCTTCAGTTTGTCTATTTCGAGAACTCTGAGTCTCTTTGTTTGTCTCCCTGCTATTTTATCACTGGCTGTAAACGTCGTTTAGTGATAGAAAGGAGCAGCTTTTTATTACGTCAACCAGTCACTTCATTGGAGGCATCATGGCTGTTCATGAAATTACCCACCCCCTTATCCGCCATAAGCTCGGTCTATTACGGGAAAAAGACATTTCCACCAAGGATTTTAGAGCCCTTTCCTCAGAAATAGGTATGTTGCTTACCTATGAAGCTACCCGAAGTTTACCAGCAGAAAAAGTCACCATTGAATGTTGGTCAGGTCCGGTGGAAGTTGATCGCATTAAGGGAAAAAAAATCACAATTGTTCCAATTTTGCGCGCCGGGATCGGCATGATGGATGGCGTTCTAGAGGCTATTCCCAGCGCCAAAGTTTCTGTGGTGGGTCTATATAGAGACGAGGAAACGCTGCAGCCAGTAACCTATTTTGAAAAACTGGTGCAGGATATTGATCAGCGTAAGGCCATGGTACTTGATCCAATGCTTGCGACTGGAGGCACCTTGATAGCTACTGTGGATATGCTAAAAAAGGCTGGTTGTAAAGATATCAATGGTATTTTTCTTGTTGCTGCACCTGAAGGTATTAAACGGATGGTCGATGCACATCCAGATGTTGATATCTGGGTGGCAGGCATTGATGAACGGTTGAATGAGAATGGTTATATTCTTCCTGGTCTTGGCGATGCCGGAGACAAGATTTTTGGAACCAAATAATTATATCTGCAATTGATTGTGAAAAAAATGACCACTCTAACCAAGAGGAATGGATAACAGATGATTCAAGAAGCGGATACAAGTGGAATTGTTAAACAGGTCGTTGTTGGTTTACAGATGCTCTTTGTAGCGTTTGGTGCTCTTGTTCTTGTGCCTATTTTAACAGGGCTTAACCCCAATGTTGCCCTGTTTACTGCCGGACTTGGTACCCTTGTTTTTCAGGTTATTACCGTGAGAAAGGTACCGGTTTTTCTGGCGTCGTCATTTGCCTTTATCGCCCCAATTATTTATGGCGTGCAGACCTGGGGGATCCCGGCGACAATGTCCGGTCTTATGGCAGCCGGACTGGTCTATATATTGCTCGCTTTACTTATAAAGGCACGGGGTCAGGGGATCATTCATAAGGTCTTGCCCCCTGTTGTTGTGGGGCCGGTTATTATGGTGATAGGGCTTAGTCTTGCACCAGTTGCTGTCCATCTGGCAATGGGGAAAACCGGGGATGGTGCTGCTGTTCTTTTCCCTCAGTGGAAATCCTTGATTGTCGCTTTTGTAGCACTTCTTGTCACGATTTTTTCTGTACTACGCGGTAAAGGTGTTCTCAGGTTAATTGCCATACTCGTTGGTGTGTCTGCCGGGTATATAACAGCTTTACTCTTTGGTATGATTGATTTTAAGCAGGTTGTGGACGCGCCATTTTTTTCCGTGCCTGCCTTTGTTTTTCCCGAGTTAAACTGGCAGGCAATTCTGTTTATTGTGCCGGTGGCTATTGCCCCGGCCATTGAGCATATTGGTGATATGCTGGCAATCAGCAGCGTTACCGGGAAAAACTATCTGGAAGATCCTGGTTTACATCGCACCTTGATGGGCGATGGTATTGCTACATCACTCGCGTCAATGCTTGGAGGTCCCCCTAATACAACCTATTCAGAAGTAACTGGAGCCGTGACCCTTACGCGGGCTTTTAATCCAGCAATTATGACATGGGCTGCAGTGGCTGCTATAGCTTTGTCCTTTTCTGGAACTCTTGGCGCAGTGCTTGCCACTGTACCAACTCCGGTAATGGGAGGCATTATGACGTTACTTTTTGGTACCATTGCTACTATTGGTATGAATACGTTGGTGCGCGAGAAGGCGGATTTGTCCCAGCCTAGAAACATGATTATAGTCTCGCTTATTTTGGTCTTTGGGATTGGTGATATGGCTCTTGGGACTGCCGGGTTTATGGTTGAAGGTATTGGCCTGTCAGCCATTGTTGGGATACTGTTGAATCTGTTTCTTCCTCAGGAAAACTCTGAAGACAACGCATAGCATTAACTCGTGCCTGTCCCAAAATGGTCTTTTTGTCCGATCTCTGCGTCATGCTCAAAAAATAATGCTCGGAGGTAAGCGGAGACTCCGATATCAATCATTGCCTGTGCTTATTTTTTTCGCAATCCTCGGAGTCTCCCGTCGGTCGCTTA
>RKSL01000011.1 GCA_008633435.1 Candidatus Desulfobulbus rimicarensis
GCATATATTAAAAGATAGCTCATGGTTGCTGATAAGCCCTCTGGAGTGCCTGATAAAATATTTAGATTTTTTAAGTTAACCCTTTCCGGATATATACTTTCCGGATTCCAACAGCTGGTTTACAGAAGATTGATAGCCAGCGAATACATTGTTCAGATTGCGTAAGTAATCTGAACAATATGGGTATGGAGGTCGACCGCCAATCTTCCTTAATGCCTAGTTTTCTCCTTCGCAAGACGACCGACCGTTGTGGTCGGTCGTCATTTTTTTTGTCTTTATATTCGTATATATGAGAGCATTCGCTCAATCACTTCAACAGCACTTAATAAAGATGAGTCGATAATTTGTGCGTCACTAGCTGGCTTAAGTGGTGCCAGTGCACGTTGCGAGTCAGCCTTGTCGCGTTTAATTATAAGGGCAAGCAATTCCTGCTCATTGACCTGCTCTCCTTTTTCCCTAAGTTGATCTGCCCTTCGTTTTGCTCGTGTCTCTGGAGACGCGTCAAGATAAAATTTCCATGCGGCACCAGGGAACACTACAGTTCCGGTATCCCGTCCTTCCGCGACAATACGTCCTGATGCTCCAAGCTTTTGCTGCATCTGTGTCAGCATTTGACGTACATCTTTATAGGCAGAAACTTTGGAGGCAAGAGCACCAATCTCTGGTGTGCGGATATATTTGCCTATTTCCCTGTCGTTGAGATACACGCAAACATCATCATTATCTTTACGGGGTGGTTTCAATAGAATATTGATATCATCGAGGCTGCTTGCGACATCTTCTCGAATATCTGCATCGATATGGTTAAGTACACAGTGATATGCCACAGCCCTGTACATGGCTCCGGTATCAAGATACGTAAAGCCAATTCGATCAGCAACTCCTCTTGAGACCGTTGACTTACCAACACCTGCCGGGCCGTCAATTGTTACAATCTGCTGCGTTTTTTTACACATATTCGAGTTCCCGTAGACAAATTTGCAACGCCTTTACAAACCGTAAATTCTCTTCTTCGGTGCCAATGGTTATTCGAATGAATTGTGAAAAGCCATAAGCTTTCATAGATCGAATAATTACTCCTTTATAAAGCATAGCCTCATACAGCGCAGTTGCATCCCCATTGACATCTATTAGAAAGAAATTTGTGCACGACGGGTAAGGCTTGCATCCAAGTTCTTTAACTCGAGCTGTCAGCCATTGCCGCCCGTTGTTGGTGCCGGTTATCGTCTTTTCGTAATGCGATGTATCTTTAAGTGCGGCCAATGCGCCAATTTGTGCTGGAAGATTAATATTAAAAGGTTGTCGTACTCTATGTAGTAGAGATGCTATCTCTTCATGCATAATACCAAATCCTATTCGTAACCCAGCCAGGCCAAACGCCTTTGAAAATGTTCTAAGGGACACCACTCCGGCTCTCCCTTCACTGCTGTGTATCATTTCTTGGATGTCTATTCGTTTATTCTCGTCAACAAAGTCAATATAAGCCTCATCAAGGACAACGAGTACAGTTTCAGGCAATTGGCTAAGGAACTTTGCAAATTGTTGTTTGCTGATCAATGTTGCGCAGGGATTATTTGGGTTATCCAGAAAAATGAGCTTTGTTTTCTCTGTACATTTTTTAATTATTTTTTGCAGATCATGGTCTAAGTCTTGTAAGGGGATCACGGTATTGATTCCTCCCCGAACTTGAACGAATTTCTGGTACATTAAAAATGATGGATGACTGGTGATAACCTCGTCACCAGCTTGAACAAAGGCTTTAACGAGAAATTCTATAACTTCATTTGAGCCATTTCCCAGGACTATCTGTTCAGGATGAACCCCGACCCATTGAGCAATCGCATGGGTGAGATAATAACTTGAACCATCCGGATAACGGTGCAAGCCCATGAGCATACCAGTTATCGCGGTAACCGCCTTTGGTGACGGTCCCCATGGATTCTCATTGGAAGCAAGTTTAATTGATTCAGTAATACCATATTCACGTTCGAGTTCATCCTGTGGTTTTCCGGGAGGATAGGGAACAATTTCAGCAATATTTTGTGGAATGGGGAGTTTCATAGTCGATGTCCGATGTAAAAGGAAATGAGGTAAAATATCGTAGAAGTAAGTACCGCCAGGGGCATTGCGCCCCTGGCGGTTGTAAGTATACGCCTGTAAGTGCAGGCCGGTTAGAGTGGGGGGGACATTTTTCTGATCCCAGCCTGTTGTTCAATATTCCAGGCAGCCCGGAAGAGCACCTCTTCATTGAAATGGGCAGCCTGCATTTGCATACCGATAGGTAAGCCCTCAGCAGAAAAACCACAGGGGACAGAAATTCCTGGAATCCCTGCCAGATTAGCTGATAATGTTAGGATGTCAGAGAGATACATCGCCAACGGATCATCTGAATTTTTGCCTATCTGCCAGGCCGGAGTTGGTGTAACCGGCGACACAACAAGGTCGCAGCTGGCAAAGGCCTTTTCAAAGTCATCTTTAATGAGGGTGCGTACCTGGGAAGCTTTTTTATAATAGGCATCGTAATACCCTGATGAGAGAGCATATGTACCAATGAGTATTCTTCGTTTAACCTCATCCCCAAAGCCTTGGGAGCGACTCTGCTTGTACATATCGAGAAGTGATTCTGCCTCAAGATCGCGATAGCCATATCGCACGCCATCAAAGCGGGCAAGATTGGAACTGGCTTCTGCCGGGGCTATTAAGTAGTAGACGGCCACACAGTATTCGGTGTGGGGTAGTGATAGTTCCACAATCTCTGCACCTGCATCTTTAAGCATGTCAATGCCGTTTCTCACGACCTTGTCAACATCAGGATCAAGTCCCGCGCCAAAGTATTCTTCTGGAATACCGACACGCATCCCTTTCATACCGTCAACAAGTGCTGTTGAAAAATCAGGAACAGCTCGGTCGATTGAGGTCGAGTCCCTCAGGTCATGGCCAGAGAGAATATTCATCATCAGGGCACAGTCGGTAACATCTTTGGTCAAGGGGCCGACCTGATCAAGGGAGGAGGCAAAGGCAACCAGGCCATACCTGGACACCCTGCCGTAGGTCGGCTTCATTCCGACAATTCCGCAGAGGGAAGCTGGTTGGCGGATAGAGCCGCCAGTGTCTGAACCAAGCGAAGCAAGACACTCTCCGGCAGCCACTGCGGCAGCAGACCCACCGCTCGATCCGCCAGCGACATAGCCTGGTTTCCAGGGATTCTCCGGCACGGTATAGGCACAGCTCTCACTGGTAGACCCCATGGCAAATTCATCCATGGCGACTTTGCCAAGTATAATCGCCCCTTCGTCTTTGAGCCGTCTGATCACGGTTGCATCATAGGGTGGAGTAAACCCTTCAAGGATTTTAGAACCGCAGGTTGTTGGCATGTCTGCGGTACAGAGGACATCTTTTACTGCCAGTGGAAGGCCGCAGAGTTCTTTAGCGTTGTCCTTGGCAAGTTGTTCGTCAGCCTGTTGCGCAGCTTGTAATGCCTGTTCTTTATGCAGGCTGATAAAGGCTTTGACCTTGCTTTCGACCTGATCAATACGTGCTAACAGAGATTGGGTTAGAGCAAGCGAGGTGATGTCACGGTTTATTAGTTTGTCTTTGGCCTGTTGTAAAGTGAGTGTATGTAATTCCATAGGAAGATGTATATCAAAATAGATGTTTTGCAGGGATACAATGTATTCCCGGTTGGATGAACAAGGAATCAGGTAATAATCTTGGGAACAGTAAAGGCCTCTTCGTCTGCAAGAGGAGCATTGGCAAGTGCCTTGTCCTTTGGCAGAGATTCCTGGACGATATCGTCACGAAAGGCATTGGTGACAGGTTGAGTATGGGTGGTTACAGGAATATTGTCAGTATTGAGTTCATCAAGTTTTGCCACATAGCTGAGGATGGTATCAAGCTGCCTGGTCATCTGTTCCACTTCATTTTCTGTCAGTTGAAGCCGAGCCAGAGCCGCAACTTTTTCTACCTCTTCTTTGGTGATTTTCATCTGCTGTATCTCTTCTCTCTTGAAGTGTCCCCTCGTCACATACTGGTGGTGTTGAGGAGACTTGTATAGGTTGATGTAATTATTATCTCTTGCTCTATATACTGCGCCAATAGCGAAAGAACAAGTCCGCAATAGCGTGGATTACTGCACGTCCTGTGCCTCATAATTGCCAGAAGTTTCCTGCCAATTGTAAGGCCTGATCAAGGGGGGAGCAGGCTATGGATGCCTCGGCAAAGGTTTTTGCGGTTTTGTCAGCCAGGTTCACAGGGTATCCGCAATCAAGATGTTTGCCGCAAAGCTCGGCCAGAACGGCAAGGGCGCCATCTCGCATTCCTGTAAGATTATATCCTCCCTCAAGTGTAACCAGCAGTTTTCCCTGGCAAACCTCTTCAGCCACGTTGACAAGCTGTCTGGTCATCCAGGCAAAACCGTCAGCGGTAACCTCCATGGCACCCAACGGGTCGCCATTATAGATATCAAAGCCACAGGAGACGAGAATAAGCTCTGGTGCATATTGGCGGGTAATTGGCAGTACCAGTTCATTGTAAAGGCGGGCAAAATCCATATCACCCTGGCCACCTGGCAGAGGAATATTGACGGTAAAGCCGTTGCCTGCACCTGTACCTGTTTCAGGGAGAGCGCCGGTGCCGGGATAATACGGAAACTGGTGACTGGAAAGATAGAGAACCTTGTCAGTATCATAAAAACTTTTTTGTGTGCCATTGCCATGGTGCAGATCCCAGTCAATGATCAATATTTTTTTAAGGCCGAGTTCCTTTTGGGCCCAGCGCGCTGCTATGGCCACGTTGTTAAACAGACAAAATCCCATGGATTGATCCCGTTCAGCATGATGTCCTGGGGGGCGAACCAGGCAGAAGGCGTTGTCAATTTCATTGTTTTCAAGACGGATTATGCCATCGATGAGTGCCCCCGCTGCCAGACAGGCGGCGTGATAGGACTGGGGGGATGTTCTGGTGTCGCCATCAAGGAAATCATGGTCCCGCCCGCTGGTGTCAGCAACACGTCGGCACATCGTTTCGCTGTGGTTAAGACGAATAATGTCGTGAGATGCCGCTTCAAACTGCGGGTAAAGAAAATTTTTACTGATGTGTTCCTGGTTCAGCACATCGTAAATGACCTGCAGCCGTTCCGGGGTTTCGGGATGGTCATATCCTGGTTGATGTTTCAGGAAAAGGTTATCGCGGTAGATTGCTGTTTTACGCATGGAGGTTCCTCTTACAGTCATAAAGAGTTGTTTCGGTCATTACATAGTCCATGAATTGATCGTGCGGTTCAACTGGTACGCGGGGAACCATCTGCATGGCAAATGCCAGGGCAATACGTTGTGCCTGGGGTGCCTGTTCGGCAAGAAAACGATCATAAAACCCGCCTCCATACCCCAGACGTCCTCCGCCAGGGTCAAAAACTGAGCCAGGGACGATAACAGTGTCAATGGTTTGCGGTTCTATAGTTGAGCTTGCAATGGTTTGCGAGGTTGGTTCAGGGATGCCGTAATAGCCAGGAATAAGCTGATTGTCCGGGTCATGCAGGTTCACGGCAATAATCTTTTGCTGACTGGGCAGTGTCTTTGGCACGGAAACCGTTTTCCCGGCAGCAAGCAGGGTTTGAATAACAGGTATTGTTGCCACCTCACTGCGAAAATGGACGTAGATAAAAATGTGGTCGGCAGCGGTGATGGCCTCGTGCCTGAACAGTCGGGAATGGAGTATTCCTGCCCATTTTTTTCTTTGTTCAGCCGACAGGGCATCGCGGGCAGCAAGGATTGAATGTCGAAGTGCGTGTCTGTCCATGGGCAGTCTTTAGATGAGAGAAAAGCAGTAGAGAAGATAGCCTAGAAAAAAAAGGAGGCCGTGCCAGCGGTTTGTGCCATTATATCTGTGCAGGATCGGAATCAGCAGAATGGTAAAGGTGAGCATCACCGGCAGGTCACGTCTGAGCAGATCCGTAGAGAGTCGGAACGGACTGATCATTCCGGTGAGTCCGAGCACCATAAAGAGGTTAAACATATTGGAGCCGATAACATTGCCAATCAACATGCCGGACTCATTGCGTCGCAGCGCAGAAATACTTGAGGCCAGCTCTGGCAGGGATGTGCCTATGGCCGCCATGGTCAGCCCGATGACAAGCTCAGATACGCCAAAAAAACGAGCCAGATCTACAGCCCCGTTGATAAAAAGGCTTGATCCGCCTGCCAACAGCAGCAGTCCCGTACCAACAAAGATAAAGGGCAGGAGCAGTGGTTCCTCTGGTAAAGATTTTTGTTCCCGGCTTGCAGCAGAGGAGGCGGTCTTTCCCAGGTGATGACGGTAAATGAGCACTGTATAGCTGATAAGCACCAGGATAAACAGCAGGCCCAAGGCTCGTGGAAAATTTCCATATGCTGTGGCAAGGGTAAGGATAACAGAGCCACACACGACCAGCAGCAGTTCGGTCCAGACATCCCGCAGGGGCAGAGTCAGGGGCATGATCAACCCGGAAATGCCCAGGATAAGCCCGATGTTGGCAATATTTGAGCCCACCACATTGCCAATCATAATGTCGGGATGATTATGCAGGGATGCGGTCAGACTGACAAAGAGTTCTGGTACCGAGGTGCCAAAGGCAACAATGGTAAGGCCGATCATAAGCGGGCTTACCTTCCACCTGCGGGCAAGCCGGGTGGCTCCGCTGACCAGTGTTTCTCCGCCGCCAACCAGGAAAATCAGTCCTCCAAGAACCGCGAGGAAAGCGATAAGGGGGGACGAAAAAATAGACTGATCGTTCATGGATGAACAATTGTTCGCATTTCAGGTTCGCCTTGTCGTTCAAATGCAGTGTCTATCAATGGCTTTATTTTCTGTTTGATTGTTTTGAGAGGTGGAATCTGCGGGATTTGAGGCAGGAGATCCTCTACGGCAGGGGGCGGATGAACACGCATTTTGTTTTCCAGGCTTTCGCCGGTTTTTGGTTGTAAACCACCTTCCATGGGCCCTGACTTGACATGACCGCTTCCCCCCAGCCCGCGTAAGAACCCCATGATGATCCCCAGATCATTTTTTTTATAAAAGAGCTTAATCTCTTCGCTGATGGTTTCGTGTTCCTCTCGAAGCTGTTCAATGGTATTCTGGTATTCGGTAATATTCTGTTCCAGTTCTTCATAGGTGTCAAAAATGAGGTTGCGGAACCGGCTTCTCCGGGTCATGCCGTGTACCTCCCGTCCCGCAAGGATGCGTTTTCTGATGGTCGGGGACGTCGTGATATAAGGGTCATAAAATAACCGCTCGTCCAGGCCGATTATCTCGAAAAAATTATGGATAAGCGTTCTGTCTTTAAGTAAGGTGTATAAGCGGACAAGATCAAATCCGATTTTTTGCTCCAGGCTTCTAAACGATGTAACGACCATGTCATCATAAGCCTGTATGTCGTCTTCTATGAGTTTGCGAAACCCGAAGTAACGGTCTGCAATCTCTTTTTTGACCTCAATGGAGAGCATCTGGTCAATGTCCTGCATCATGGTGTCTTCTCCCTGATGTTTTCATTGGCAAACAGGAAAATTTACGAAAAGGAAACTCCCTGCACCTCTATCCAGTCTACCCGATTTACGCTGTTTTGCATAACGAAATGGCAGGAATACCCAACTATGAGCCCCATTGATCAACGGGATGCAATAAAAAACAACATTCGTGACGCTGCAGATATTGTGCAGGTAATCAGCGAGTGCGTGGAACTTAAGAAAGCCGGAACCAGGTTTACCGGACTTTGTCCGTTTCATGCCGAAAAAACGCCGTCATTTTCTGTCAATCCGCAGGGGCAGTTTTTTCACTGTTTTGGCTGTGGAGAATCAGGTGATGTGTTTTCTTTTATGATGAAATATCATCATCTGAGTTTTCCGGAGGCTCTCAAAGATCTTGCCAAGCGGTATCATGTTGATCTGCCGGAACAGAAGATGAGTGATGCTGATCGGGCCAGAATGAAAAAACGTGAGCAGCTGTATCTGGTTAATCAAAAGGCAAGTGAGATCTACCAGAAATATTTGCGCGAGTCTCAGGAGGCTGAACCTGCCCGAAAATATCTGTCTGATCGAGGGGTGCCCGAAGAGCTCGTCAGCCGCTATCAGTTGGGCTATGTGCCGTCTCCAGAAGTTGGCGGATGGAAATTTATAACCAGCAGGCTACAGTCTAAAAACATATCTGCAGTAGCCGTTGAACAGGCAGGCCTTGCTGTGAAGAAAGAGAGCGGTGGGTATTATGACCGCTTTCGGGATCGGGTGTTGTTTCCGATTTTCGATATGAGTGGCAGAGTAGTTGCCTTTGGCGGACGTATTCTTGGCGAGGGCAAACCCAAATATATGAATTCGCCCGAGTCGATTATTTTTGATAAAAGCCGTCTGCTCTTTGGCCTGTACCAGCATCGCGAGGCTATTCGCAAGAGTCGCAGGGCCATTATTGTTGAGGGAAATTTTGATCTGTTGCTCTTGGCGGTGCATGGCATAGATAATGTGGCTGCACCCCTGGGTACAGCCCTGACCCGGCAGCATATCAAATCTTTGCGTGGCTATTGTGATGAGGTCGTTTTGCTTTTTGATGGCGATTCAGCCGGATTGAAAGCTGCCCGGAGGTCCATACCCTTTTTTCTTGCTGAACAGGTCGAGGGGAAGGTTGCTTTGCTGCCGACCGGGCATGATCCTGATTCTCTGGTACGGGAAAAGGGCAGTGGAGCTATCACAGACTTGGTTGAGAGGGCAAAGCCGCTTGCCGAGTTTGTATTTACAGCACTAGTTGAAGAGTATGGGCTGACCTTGTCCGGTAAAAACAGCATTATGCAGGAGTTGTCCGCATTGGTGAAAGAGGCATCAGACCCGTCACAGCGGGATTTGATGATTGCGCATTTCAGTGAGAAACTCGGTGTTTCTCCGGCACGTTTTCAATCCGGTGTTCCCCGGCAGGTTGTACGCAGAGAGAACTTTGAACCGGAGGGAAGGGTTTCTCTGCAGCAATTACCCCGGAAAGAACGCCAGGTCGTCGATTTTCTGGTGCTCTACCCTGAGTTTCTGGGTGAACTTCAACTGGCGGGGCTGGATCAGGTCATTGGTGAGCCGGTTGTTAAGGAGCTGGTCACTCATCTGGAGCAGTTGGGGAAAAGGGGGAGTTTTATGCCCGAAGAGTTGCTTTCTGTACTGACGGCAAAAAAGGATCAGCAGTATATATCTGACCTGCTGATGCGGGGGTGTGACCCGGGGGAGGACGAAGAAAATCATGGGCGGAAACTTTGCGATCAGTTATTGGCCTGGATGGAATCCGTTCTGATGCAACGCGATGGAGCTGATCTCCAACGACAAATTCATGAAGCGCAGCAATCCGGAGATGTTGCACGGTTGGAGGCGTTATTGATACAAAAATTTGAAGTGTTGAGAAAAAACAGGACATTGCAAAGATAACAGCTTGAAAGAAGTATACAATCTGGTATCATTGGTGGCGAAGTATTATTTTTTATACTTTTTGTCTGTCTTCTGTTACAATTTTTATTCTGTATATTGCTGCTGGGTAGTCCCGTTCTTCATACATGATAATTTTTCAGTCAGACGTGTTGGAGTAGAAGGGTAGGGAGTTTTGTCGAAATAGATACTATCAGTGCAGATCGTTTTAAGTACGACGATAAAGCAGTGATACGTTCATAAAGAAAGGAGCTGGCTTGGGTGAGTACACTTGAAAACGATATAGACTTTGTAGAGAGTGGATTGGTAACAGCACCTATTGTTGGCGAGCGCCGTACCGTGAGTGACAGGCGCAATGGGGTCGATCGTCGTCAGGGAGCTGCAAGTGTCGATCCAATGAATATTTATCTGCGTGAAATGGGTAATCTTACCCTGCTGAGCCATGACGAGGAAATTAAACTTGCCCAGATGATAGAAGAGGGGGAACGTCGGGTACAACGTGCAGTGCTACGCCTACCTCTGGGGTTGCCGGCGCTTCATGAGCTTGCAGCGGGGCTTGGTACAGGGAGGATGCGTATCGGCACTGTACTGAAGACAGTTTCTGACAATGATGATAATGCGTTACGGGTTATTAAAGAGGAGTTTTTAGCCACCATTGATAAGGCGGTTGAGCTTGACGAAGAGCGGCGTGTTCTGTTTGCGGAATTGCAAAAGGTTGCCGGGGATACAGAATCAGAAGATCAAATCCTCCAGCAAATTGTCGATATTGGCCTTGCAGTAGCAGATCTTTTTGAGGAGTATCGTTTAAGCCCCAAAGGAATTTTGACCGTTGCCGATGCGGTTGAGCAGCTGAGCGACAAGTTGAGAAAAGTGTTTGTCAAGGTGCAACAGGAAGCTTTGCTGGCAGCACAAAGAGGGGAGAGTGCGGTCACGGATGAAGTTGGTCAGCAAGCACTTGAGAGGCAAATTGCCATGGAATTTGCCGAATCGATAGGGGTAAATTTCACGACATTTCAGTCCATTGTGTCTGGTATAGAGATTGGAAGAGAAACAGCAAAGCAAGCCAAAGAATCACTTGTGCGCGCGAATTTGCGACTGGTCATTTCGGTTTCAAAAAAGTTTCTCAACCGTGGCCTGCAACTTCCTGATCTGATTCAGGAGGGGAATATAGGATTGATGAAGGCCGTAGAGAAATACGACTATAATCGTGGTTATAAGTTTTCAACCTATGCCACCTGGTGGATCAGACAGGCAATCACCCGTGGCATTGCTGATCAGGGCAGAACGATTCGTCTCCCTGTGCATATGATTGAGACTATTAATCGTATGTTGAGGTTTACACGGGATTTCAACAGGGTGGAGAGTCGAGAACCGACGCCTGAGGAAATGGCAGACCAGCTGGGCACGGATCTGGACAGGGTACATGTCGCCTTGAAAACCGCCAAAGATGCCATCTCTCTTGATGCTCCGGTCGGTGACGAAGAAGACACTATGCTCAGCGATTTTATAGAAGATCATGCCCACCCAGATCCTCAGGAGGCTTCCATTACCGAGAGTTTGAAACGCTGTCTCTGTAAAGTTATGGGTTCGCTTACTCCCAGAGAAGAAAAAGTGCTGCGGATGCGGTATGGCATAGAGGTCGGTTGTGACCATACCCTTGAAGAAGTCGGGCAGTGTTTTTCTGTTACTCGTGAGAGGATTCGCCAGATTGAAGCTAAAGCAATCCAGAAAATGCGTCACCCAACCAGAAGTGATGATTTAAAAGCCTTTATGCTCGATTGACCTTTTACTGATGGCTTCCTGCTGTTCCGGCGATATTTGCCAGTGGCTCACTCTGGTTTCCCTTCCCGGTGTTGGTTGCGCACTTGCCCATCGTTTGCTCGATGCCTTTGGTAGTCCTGCCGCAATTCTTGCTGCTGGCAGTGAGGTTGCCCAGGTACCTGGCGTGGGGCCGCAACTTGCAGCTCTTTTTTCTGATCAGTCATTTCTTGACCAGGCCCGTCGTCAGGCAACCCGGCATGACGAGCAACTCCGTGCCAAAAGAATTCATGTACTCACCTTTGCCGATGCTCTTTATCCTGATCTTCTTCGGGAAATCCACGATCCACCTGTTCTCCTTTACCTGAGAGGAAGCCTCGAATGTCTCGCCCAGACAGCCGTTGCCATTGTTGGTTCAAGGGCCGCGACCAGTTATGGAAAACGAGCCAGTTATACACTCGCGGCCCAGCTTGCCCGGGAAGGTATTGTTGTCTCCAGTGGTCTAGCTCTGGGGATTGACGGCAATGCGCATGCCGGGTGCCTTGAAGCAGGAGGCAAGACCATTGCGGTGCTTGGTTGCGGCATTGATGTGGTCTATCCCCGTTCACATGCCGAGCTGTATGCGAAGATACTTGAACAAGGGCTGCTTGTCAGTGAATATCCTCCAGGTACCCGGCCTGACTCGTTTCGTTTTCCTGCCCGTAACCGGATCATCAGTGGGCTTTGCCGGGGTATTATTGTGGTTGAGGCCACCTGTAATTCCGGCTCGCTTATCACTGCCCGTCTTGCCCTTGACCAGGGACGGGAAGTGTTTGCGGTGCCGGGAAGAGTGGATTCGGTAAAGAGCGAGGGCGCCCATCTTCTCATTCAGCAGGGGGCAACCCTTGTTCAGTCCGCTGCAGACGTGCTGCGGGAGCTTCAGCTTGTTACCCGGAATGTTGGCCATGTTGCAGGACACACCGCTGCCAACACCACCTCGCAACTGACAGTTGAAGAGCAGCAAGTCATGGCGTGTCTTGATGTCTATGCAATTGATATTGATGAGCTTTGCATTAAGAGTGCATTGCCTGCAGGAGCTTTGCATCCGCTTTTACTGGAACTGGAGCTTAAAGGGCTGATACGTCAGTTGCCAGGACAGCAGTATGAACGTATTTCTTGATTCCCCGTGCAACTTGGTGGTTGTCGGAGTATATTGCAGGTGTTGTTAAGAATGAAGCTTTATGTTGATTGATAATGCCTGAAAAGGAATATGATACAATGAAAACAATTATGATAGCACCATCTATATTGTCTGCGGATTTTTCCCGTCTGGGCGATGAGATTCGGGCAGTTGAGGATGCGGGAGCAGAAGTTATTCATGTAGATGTTATGGATGGCCATTTTGTTCCCAACATAACCATTGGGCCTCTTGTGGTAAAGGCTGTGCGAGCGGTTACTGAACTGCCGGTGGATGTCCACTTGATGATCACTGATCCAGATCGGTATTTGCAGGATTTTGCCGATGCCGGAGCCGACTGGATTACAGTACACGTTGAAGCCTGTACCCATTTGCACCGGACATTAGGCCATATTCGTGAGCTGGGCAGGAAAGCCGGTGCCGTTTTGAATCCTGCAACTTCACTTTCAACCATTGAGTATGTACTTGATGAGCTTGATCTTGTCATGCTGATGAGTGTCAATCCTGGCTTTGGCGGCCAGTCGTTTATTGAGTCCACTTTGGAGAAAATACAAACGCTGCGGGCAATGCTTGACGCAAAGAATCCTGAAGCCGGAATAGAGATTGATGGTGGGGTCAGTCCGCAAACCATTGCCAGGGTTGCCGCAGCTGGAGCCAATATTTTTGTGGCTGGTTCGGCGGTGTACGGTACCCAGGATTATGGAGCAAGTATTCGAGAAATGAAAGCACTGGCAGGGTTTTAGAAAGGGATTCGCCGTTAGCCTTCTTTCTCTGCCCCTCACAGAACGACCACCAGGACGGGTGGCACAGGTTCGTGTCGGTTTCTTGCCCGATGCAGTTGACGATGCAGGCAAGAACTGTCAGGGTGAAGATGCGTCCCATGAAGCGATAATTTTCGGGCAGGAGGAATGATGGAATTTATAGATTTTTCAGCATTACGAGCTGTGCAAACCCTCAAGGGGCTTGCCCGGAAGCCATATTCTCTTGCTCAACAAAAAGCACTTACTGCTAAAAGAATACATCGTTACCGTGGCCATTCCTGCGGTTTTGATCTGTTATATGCTACCCAGCGTGTCGATGAAACAACCATGGAAGGGCTGCAGAACCTTGCCGCAGAAGCAGAGCTTGTTGACAAATTCAAGGCCATGAAATCGGGCGCAGTTCTCAATACGATTTCCGGACATGAAAGTGAAAACAGGCAGGTACTGCACACTGCCTGCAGGGATATTTTTTCAACAGAGCCCCTCGCGCCCGGGGCTACTGCCCAGGCAAAAGAACAGCTGGGTAAATTACAGTCTTTTCTGAACGATTTGCAAAACGGTACAATTACCAATAGTGCAGGTCAGCATTTCACCACCATAATCCAGGTTGGTATAGGCGGGTCAGATCTGGGGCCGAGAGCGTTGTATTATGCACTTAGACGTTATGCCCTTCCAGGCAGGAAAGCATTGTTTATTGCCAATGTTGACCCCGATGATGCGGCCGCAGTGCTTGGCGGGGTCGATCTGACCCGAACTCTTGTGGTTGTTGTTTCCAAGAGTGGTTCTACCCTGGAAACCCTGACCAATGAAGAGCTGGTTCGGCAACGGTTTGTCGCAGCCGGGTTGGAGCCGTCCCGGCATTTTCTGGCAGTGACAGGCGCCGGGAGTCCCATGGATGATCCCGCAAAGTATCTGGCCTCTTTTTATCTCTATGATTATATTGGCGGCCGCTATTCTGTCACCTCAATGGTAGGAGGCGTACTCCTTGGCTTTGTGTTGGGATATGATGTTTTCCTGGATGTCCTGCGGGGGGCAAATGCCATGGATGAGGCCGCAGAAGAACAATCCTTGGTAAAGAACCTTCCATTATTAATGGCACTCCTGGGCATTTGGAACCATAATTTCCTCGGTTATGCTACGTTGGCAGTGTTGCCATACAGTCAGGCCCTGATAAGGTTTCCGGCACATCTGCAGCAATGCGACATGGAGAGCAACGGTAAATCAATAACCAGGCACGGTAATCCAGTGCAGTGGCTGACCGGCCCTGTTGTCTGGGGGGAGCCTGGCACAAACGGTCAGCATGCCTTTTATCAGCTGCTCCATCAGGGGACAGAAATCGTTCCGATTGAATTTATCGGGTTCAGGCAAAGTCAATACAGAGAAGACTCTCGACTGCAGGGAACCACCTCCCAGCAGAAATTAGTGGCCAACATGTTGGCCCAGTCTCTTGCCCTTGCCCAGGGGAAGGATCATCGTAATCCCAACCGAAAATTTGCAGGGAACAGGCCCAACTCTGTGTTGATCGGCGAGCAGCTTACTCCTTATGCCATGGGCGCATTACTGGCCTTATATGAGAATAAAATAGCTTTTCAGGGATTTTGCTGGAATATAAACTCCTTTGACCAGGAAGGTGTTCAGCTCGGAAAAAGAATGGCCACGCAAATTCTTGCGGGGTTGAAAGGAAGTGCTCGTTCTTCACTGGATATTTCTTCTGACAATGCTCCGGAAACAAGCTTGTTGAGCGTTGCTGGAATGAAATGAATAGAGATTCATTTGTTTGACTTAAATAGTACCCCTGACTGGAGTTAGCCGCTTTTTGGTTGACAAAATCAAAGCATCTGTTTAGTTTCATCAGCGAAATAAATGTCCGATTGGGTCTATTGTGATTGAAGTGTTACAATGTAAAGATACGCTGATCGGCAGTTGGTACTATTTGGGTATATTTAATATATCAAAACTTTAGCGAGGAGGAACACTGATGCCAAAGCATGATACGCCTATGCTGGACGAACTGGAAAACGGCCCGTGGCCGAGTTTCGTCACTGACCTGAAGCGCCAGGCTGAGACCCACGATGAATGTTGGGATATTCTCGGTCAGATGGAGCTTTCCTACAAAGACAGAATCACTCACTGGAAACACGGCGGAATTGTAGGTGTTTTCGGATATGGTGGTGGTATTGTAGGACGTTATTCCGACGTGCCTAAACAGTTTCCAGGTGTTGAGCATTTCCATACAGTTCGTATTAACCAACCTTCCGGTCTCTATTATTCCACTAAGAATCTTCGTGACCTCATGGATCTCTGGGATAAGTACGGTTCCGGTATGACCAATATGCACGGTTCCACAGGTGATATGATTCTCCTTGGCACACGCACAGAAAACCTTGAGCCGTTATTTTGGGATCTGACCCATGACCTTAAACAGGATCTTGGCGGTTCCGGTTCAAACCTCAGAACACCTTCCTGCTGTCTTGGCGAGTCCCGCTGTGAGTGGTCATGTTTTGACACCCAAGATATCTGTTACGCTCTGACCATGCATTATCAGGATGAGATTCATCGTCCTGCATTTCCTTATAAGTTTAAATTCAAATTTTCGGGTTGCGCCAATGACTGTGTTGCAGCTATCGCCCGTTCTGACTTTGCTGTAATTGGTACCTGGAAGGATGACATCCAGATTGATCAGGCCGCAGTTAAAGAGTATGTTGCCGGTAACTATCCTGCAAATGGTGGCGCCCACAGTGGTCGCGACTGGGGTGCGTTCAGTATTCAGAAAGAAGTTATCAATCTCTGTCCCACCAAATGTATGTGGATGGAAGGCGATGAGCTGAAAATCGATGACTCTGAGTGTACCCGCTGCATGCATTGTATTAATGTTATGCCTCGTGCACTTCGCCCTGGTAAAGAGAAAGGCGCGACCATCTGTATCGGAGCTAAAGCACCTATCCTTGATGGTGCGCAGTTTGCCACCATGGTTATTCCTTTTATCAAAGTTTCCAAAGAAAATGAATACGAGAACGTTATTGACGTTATTGAGCAGATTTGGGACTGGTGGATGGAAGTTGGCAAAAACCGTGAGCGCGTTGGTGAGACTATGCAGCGTGTAGGTCTGCCTACCTTCCTCTCTGTTATGGAAGTCGAGCCTCTGCCACAACACGTTAAAGAGCCTCGTTCCAACCCGTATGTTTTCTGGAAGGAAGAGGAAGTTGAAGGTGGCTGGGAACGTGATGTGGTAGAGTTCCGTAAACGGCACGCTGCGTAATTTTCGTTAACCGATTTTACTGAAATTGAACTATTTGACTATATAAGGAGATTGTATAATGGGTTACGATCCTAAAAATCCCATGGAAGGTCGGATTACCGATCTGGGACCGCATCCGTACACAGATATGTTACCGCCTGTCATTGCCGAGAATAAAGGTAAATGGCTTTATCATGAAATCCTTGAGCCTGGTGTGCTGTTACATGTTGCCGAAGGCGGAGGGGAATGCTATACCGTTCGTGTAGGTTCTCCGCGGCTTATTTCTATCGAGCATGTTCGGGAAATGTGCGATATCGCTGATGCGCATTGTGAGGGCTATCTGCGATTTACTACTCGTAATAATGCCGAATTCATGACCGACTCAAAAGAGAAGTGTGACGCTTTGATTGCTGATCTCAAGAGCCGTGGCAAAAAATTCCCCATCGGTGGTACCGGTGCCTGCGTGACGAACATTGTTCATACTCAGGGTTGGGTTCATTGTCATACGCCAGCCACGGATGCTTCCGGCCCGGTTAAGGCTGTTATGGATGATCTGTTTGAGTATTTTGGTTCCATGAAGTTGCCTGCACAGGTTCGTATTGCTCTTGCCTGTTGTCTGAACATGTGTGGTGCTGTTCATGCCTCTGATATTGCTATTCTTGGTGTACATCGTAAGCCGCCAATGATTGACCATGAGCGTATTACAGGCGTTTGCGAGCTTCCTCTGGCCATCGCTGCCTGTCCGCTTGGTGCTGTTAAACCTGCCAAGGCAGAGGTGAATGGCGAGGAAGTGAAAACCGTTAAGGTTAACGCTGAGCGTTGTATGTTCTGTGGTAACTGTTATACCATGTGTCCAGCTATGCCTCTGGCTGATCCGGAGGGCGATGGTATTGCGATTCTGGTTGGCGGTAAGGTGTCTAACGCTAAATCCGAGCCTAAATTCTCTAAATTGATCATCCCCTTCCTGCCAAACACTCCTCCACGTTGGCCTGAAACTGTTGACGTTATCCATAAAATCGTGGAAGTGTACGCGAAAGACGCTCACAAGTACGAGCGTATTGGTGAGTGGGCTGAACGTATTGGCTGGGAGAAGTTTTTCGAAAAATGTGACATTCCGTTCACCGAGAAATCAATTGATGACTATCGCCTTGCCTATGATACCTGGCGGACTACCACGCAGTTTAAGTACACAAACGCTACTGCCGCTTACACCAAATAAGAAGCTGTACGCATTACCGGGTCCGATTTACGGATCCGGGTATTAAACTCAGCCAAAGAGGATATGTTATGGCAATGAGTATTGAAGAAGTAGAAGCTGCAATAATTGCAAAAGCAACTAAATCGCCTAAGCCACAACTCTATATTAAAGATTTTTATAAGTGTGACCCTGATCGTAAACCACGTGAGATCAAAAAAATCGCAAACAAGCTGGTTACCAAGGGCGAGTTGATGTTCTGGTCTTCAGGATCAACAACCATGTATGCCCGCCCTGATCGTATTAAAAATGAAGAGGGCTCAGAAGGTATCAATTAGTTTTTTGTTGATACATTGTGTTTCAAGGCAGAGGCTTTCCTGGTCTCTGCTTTTTTTTTTGCTTTTTTGATATAGGCTCTCTATTTGTCATGATCCTGCATTTTACTTCTTTAGATTCAACCAATATCAAGGCTGTTCAACTTGCGCAAAAAGGTGCAGAACCTGGCACTGTTGTGCATGCTGATTATCAGACAGGGGGTAAGGGACGGGGCGGGAGAAGATTCATTTCTCCGCCAGGAGGATTGTATTTTTCGTTGATCTTTACTCCTCAACTTCAGCCTGATGAACTCCCTCTAATTACTCTGGCCGCTGGTGTCGGTGTGAGTGTGGGGATATTATCGATGACAGGCGTACGGGTTCAGCTGAAATGGCCAAATGATCTTTATGTAGAGGGGAAAAAACTTGGTGGGATTCTCACTGAAACCGGGATGATCTCTTCGGGTTGTACTCCTCAATTTGTGGTAATAGGTATTGGTCTAAATGTACAAACAGATATGGCATGCTATCCTTCATCCTTGCAGGGCAAGGTCGTTTCATTGTATCATGTGAATGAGAATAATGCCCCGGCAGCAGACACCCTGCTTCGACCACTTGTGGAGAGTGTGAAAACTGCTGTCAAAAGTCTTGAAACAGACAGGGCGCAGATGCTTGCCCTGTGGCAGGAACGTGATTATCTTCAAGGCAGAGCTGTTGAATATAACGGACAGGATGGGCTAGTGGCAGCCACTGGGGTTGGGCTTGCTGAAGATGGACGGTATATTATTTGTGATAAGAACAACAGGGAATATGCCATTGTTGCCGGAGATATTAACCCTATCCGACTCAGTTTTTAAAGTAGGAAGCGATATACCCCATGCAGAACACCACCTTTCGTGCGCTGGTAGTCAGTAATGATGCTGAAAAGGGCTTTACCCGGGAAATTAAGAAATTACCTCTTTCTGATCTTCCCAGGGGGCAAGTTGTCATCAGGGTACATTTTTCCTCCCTCAATTATAAGGACGCCCTTTCAGCAATCGGTAACCGTGGAGTAACAAAAAAATACCCGCATACTCCTGGTGTTGACGCGGCAGGTGTTGTTGTTTCTTCAACTGTTGAGCAGTTTTCTCCAGGCGATGAAGTCCTCTGCATGGGATATGATCTCGGTATGAACACTGCCGGTGGTTTTGCTGACTATATCAGTGTTCCAGCTGACTGGGTGATGGCAAAACCAGCCGGTATATCGCTCTATGAAACAATGCAGTTGGGAACCGCCGGTTTTACAGCCGCCCAATGTGTTGAGATGTTATTCAAATTTGGTTTCGAGCCTGGGCAGGGGGCAGTGCTGGTAACCGGAGCCACCGGCGGCGTCGGCACTATAGCTGTGGCCTTGCTCGCCAATCTGGGTTGTGCAGTGACCGGGGTTACCGGAAAAAATGAAGAACATCCGTTTTTAAAAAAACTCGGCTGCTGTGCAATTCTAAATCGCAAGCAGGCTACGGGCAGAAGCAGTGCGGCATTACTACGAGAACGCTGGGCTGGAGTGGTTGATACGGTGGGTGGGGAAATCCTGTCTTCTGCGGTCAAAGCCACCCGGTATGATGGCGTTGTTACCTGTTGTGGTAATGCTGCCTCTGGTGATCTTCCCTTGACTGTATATCCGTTTATTTTACGGGGGGTGAGCTTGGTTGGTATTGATTCGGCCAGTTGCCCCATGTCCCGTAGAAAACGTATTTGGGACAAACTGGCAGGCCCCTGGAAACTCGATGTGCTTGATGTGTTGACAACGTGCATCCCCTTTGACCAGCTCAGTGCAGCTATTGACACAATGCTTCAGAGCCAAAGTCGTGGTCGGATAGTCATTGATATGAGGATAGGTTGATGAGTGTAGAACAGGCGCGCAGGGTACTTACGGTTGAGGCAGAAGGTATTTATGCTGTTCGCGATGCCCTGGGGGAGGAGTTTGAACATGCAGTTGATCTGATTGTGGATTGTCCCAGTCGTCTTGTCATTACCGGGATCGGGAAATCCGGCCTGGTTGGCCAGAAGATTTCCGCAACGCTTAATTCGACCGGCACCTCATCGTTTTTCCTCCACCCGGTTGAAGCCATGCACGGGGATTTGGGGATGGTCAGTCCTACGGATGTTGTTCTGGCTCTTTCTTATTCAGGTGAGACCACGGAGCTTAATGGCCTGATGGCAAGCCTTAAAGAACGCAACGTGCCAATTATTGCCATGACCGGTGGCGCACACTCCACCCTTGCCCGTTATGCCGCAGTGACGCTTAATGTCGCTGTCCCGCAGGAGGCCTGCCCGCTGGGACTTGCCCCGACAACGTCGACAACGGCAACTCTTGCCATGGGCGATGCTCTTGCGGTGGCGTTGTTGAAGCGTAATCAGTTTAGGGCCGAAGATTTTCGTCGCAACCATCCCGGAGGAAGCTTGGGAGAGCGTTTAAAAGTTGCGGTGAGTGAAGTTATGTTACAGGGGAACGAAATACCCCAGGTTCGCAAAGGCTCGACCATGGAGCACATTATTGCAGAACTCAATGCCAAAAATATTGGTGCGGTACTGGTCGTGGCGGATTCAGGTCAGCTCTCAGGGATCGTGACTGACGGCGACATTCGACGGTTATTGTTGACTGGAACTGCCATCGAGAATTGTCAGGTCGAGCGGGTTATGACTCCACAGCCCGTGACCATCACTCCGGAGCTCATGGCTGCGGATGCTTTGAGTCTCATGCAGAGCAAAGAGATAACTATTCTCGCTGTTGTTGATGGGGAGGATAAACTCATTGGCATTTTGCATTTACATGATCTTTTAGGCAAAGGTGAGTTCAGATTTCTTATTTAGTGCCTGTCCAGGAATGGCCCTTTCGCCCAAACTCTGCGTCATGCTCAAAAAATACTGCTTGGAGGTAAGGTAGACTCCGATATCACCTATATGCCTGCGCTTGTTTTTTCGCAGTCTTCGGAGTCTGCGCTTACCTGATTTTGAACGAAATTGCTCATTTCTGGACAGACACTATTTAACCTGGTGATGTAACCGATGCTGTACAAGAAAAGGTAGATCATATACAGTTTGTCACTGATCCAGGATTAAAAATTCGTGCATGATTTCAAATGGGTGGCAAGGAGTAATCAAATGTGTCAGATAAATGTAGTGGTTGAACGTGAAGGGGAACAGGAAGCTGTCATGGAAGCGGTGACAGGGCTTGAGATGACTGATAAAGGCATCGTGTTATCTACTTTTTTTGAAGAGCCGATAACCATCCCCGACGTACGTATTAAAGAAATAAATTTTCTGGGTGGTTCTGTTATTCTTGTTCCTGCCAGTACATAAGAGAGACTGGCAGGCTGCGGCAATAATGAGGTGAAGAAAAGGGGATATAGTATGGATACTCTTGAGAAAATACGGGTCATGTTACCCCACTGGATAGAACATAATCAGGGGCATGGAAAAGAATTTTCCCAGTGGGAAAACAAGCTTGCACAAGATAATCCTGAGATTGCGCGACTTTTACACGACGCTGTGCACTCTCTCCAGGAGGTGCAAGGCGCACTCGAAGAGGCCCTGGAAAAGGCAGGAGGTGCCCTTGAACAAAAAAGTGGCACGCATTCTCATGGGGCTGGTCACCATCATCATTGATCAGTTATAGTAGATACTCCATTTACCGGTTGCCAGGTTGTACTGATAATTAACCTCAAGCCGGAATGAGCTGCCCCGGTTGCGTTCTACACAACTTAAGTTAAAAAACTGTTTCCCTTTCTTTTGTTTGATAAATGTCACCTTTGGATGACTGAGTTTTGATGAACGTGATGAAGGGTATGCTTTATGGAAAATAGTTTCAAAGTTGTTTTTCAGCCAGTCGATCCTTGCCTGCATAGAAAGAGCCGCTGTTTTCTCTCGTATTCTGGTTCTTATATTTTTTGCAATCGTTGATATATCGTTGTCCTGGACGAACTTTGATGAGTTGATCAGGTTTCTGATTGTCTTGTAATGGTCAAGAGCTGTTCGTAAATCACCCTCTTGTTCTGCCTTTGTTGCCTCGCCCTGTTCACGGGCAATCATGATCATCTGCAGTGTTTTTTCAATTTTTGGCACATCCTGATCGTGCGATCCTGCAAAGATCTGCCTGTTTGAGTGAAGAAGCTTAAGGGATTGCTGGTATTCCCCGATTGCCTTGTCCCATTTCCGGGCTTCATACGAATGACGGGCAAGGGAGAGCAGCTGGTAGAGGCGGGAGTCGGCCAGTAACCTGTCAAGCTCTTGTCGTTCAGCCGGGGTGACTGTATTCGGGCTTTCATTGAGCAGACGTTTTGCATCTTGAAGCATTTCAATGGTTTTTTGCCATTGCGCCTCGGTAAAGGTATTCTTGGACTGATCCAGCTCATGCCTGAAGGTTGCAGCAGCAAGTTTTTTGCTGATTTCTCCGGTGCCTTCGGCATCTGAAAGCGTTTGGGCAATCTCAAGGGCACGTCTATAGGTTGCAGCGGCATGTTCCCATTGCTGGGCATCCTCGGCCTTACGGGCGCTGGCCAGAGTTTCCTCAAAGCGAAGGTTGTTAATTGTCTGAATAATTGCCTGTTCCTGTACTTCCAGTTTATTGATATGGGCAAAATCCTGCGCTTTTGAGTAGGCAGTGATTGCTTTGCGAATCTTCCCGGTTTTGAGAAGATCATCACCATTTTTGGTTAATTTATCCAGTTTATGCAGCAGCCTGACTGTCTCAATGGGAAGGTATTGGTGATTGTAGAGAGCCTTGCCCAAGACACCTTGCTTGAATTCAGGATTATTCAGCAGTGCGGTGACGTTATCCTGTAATTCTTTTTTTCTGGTTTTGCGTATAATGACTTTTTTTAGCGGTAGAAGAGCCGATTGTGCTGCTTTTTGAGCATTTTTAAAATTTTTTGCAGCAGCGGATTGTTTGGCTTGGTGCCATTTTTTTTCAGCCTGTTTAATGGCATTGCCATCCAGAAAATAGAGGATTCCAAAGCAGGTAACAGCAATCAGGGCGATAATTACGGCCAGAATGGGCTTTATCGGCAGGCCGGCTGTCTTAATCTTGGCACTACTTGGTTTTAAATCTTTCTGGTTGACTTTTTTAGGTTTTCCGTCCTGCTGCTTGGCTGCGGAAGCCGCAGCTAAAGTGTCTTGTGAGGAATTGCCTTCGCCTGCAAACGATTCGGAAAGAACCTGAGCCTGTCCCAGCCGAAGACGCAAGTCGTCCAGACCGGGGGTGTCTGTTGCCATCGTGGCAATCTGTTCTACAATTTCAAGGGCTTCGTTGATTTTTCCTTGTTCTTCGAGCTTTTCAGCTTCAATAATCAGTCTGTTGCTTTCGCGCAGGGCAGAAGAAATAACATGCTCTATTTCTCCTCTATCCGTGATGTCAGCTTTTTCCGGTATTTCAGCCAGGAGTTCGCCGGCAGCAACCATCTCTTTTTGTTCAATTCGTAATCTGATGAGGTCAAGCTGTTCAGCTGTTTCGCTGGAATAGTCGAGGGTGTCATCTTCGATGTCATCAAGGCCGAGCAGGTCAAAGGTGTCTTCGACCTCGTCAAGCAGGCTGTCCGGTTCAATATCACCTACCTGTACGCTGTCTAAAGGAAGCTCATTGCGATGTTCGGCATACCAGTCAGCCGCCTCCTGATTAAAGGGGTCTGTGAGATGATAATTGCTGCCACAGATCATCTCGCCAATATGGAGAATGAGTTCAGGGAGCTTGGGAGTTTCCTGCCAGTGCGATGCAATACGTATTGCGTCCGGGTCAATATCCGGATGAAAAATCGAGGTGAGTGGTTTGACGGCCGGTGGAAAATGGGGATACCCGAACGGCAGGCTGACCCGGACTCGATGTTGAGCCCCCTGGCGAATATTCCCATCCACATCACGGACAAAACCGTTAAGAAGGTATTCAATCTCGTAATTGTCAGGAGGATCCCCTTCAACCTGTATTATGTTGATGCTGGGGTAGAGTTCGAGGGTTTTTTGAACCTCTTGAAAATCACTGGAAAGTTTTTCAGGGCCTGAAGCCATAGTGTACCTTGAATAATGACAGGGTGCTGTTCAATTTGTTAATAGAAAATGACAATAATAAAGCAATCTTTTTTTACATTCTATAATATTTTATACTGTGAAACAAGTGACTTTCGCAGAATACGAGACAGTTGTGCAAAAAAGTAGTCGGAATTTGGTCAGCATCTCGGCTACGGGGTTTTTTATAACAACACTTTGACATAGCAATGTTTCTGTGTACAATGCAATACAAAGATGTAATTCTTAAGATTATCGAAAATTGTTTTTGATCGTTTTCTGCACCACCCCAAAAACACAATGGATGTATCGTGCTTTTGTGGCGCATGTTTTGGTGTTGAGGCTATTGATCATGCTTGCAATGCACGTTATTGATAGTAGCTCTTAAGATGAGATTCAAATTTAGGTGTAAGAAGTCTTATGGGTAATTTTGCAGTGACATTTGATATTACTGAAGAGAGGGCATGCCCTTTTTATTCAGTTGATAATTCTCTGGTCTTGACTGAGAATGCTGTTATTCTTCCGGTGGGTGCGCCTGCCTGTCTTATTCTGGTGCGGCAGGTTACCGAGCTGTTGTTTGAACTGTTACCCCATGCAGAATCAGACTTTGCTGAAAAACGTAATACGGTTTTTTCCTGTGGAGGTTGTACCGGGTTGATAAAGTTTACAATTGGTGAGACTGTAGAGAATATTTCAGGATCCGGTGATACGGGTGGAGAGGTTGTGATGAGCGGTCGGATAGATGCTATTTTACCTCCGGAACTTCTCCAGGTTTTTCATATGCATCAAAAAACCGGCAAGTTACTGATGGATATGGATGGTGGCTCAGCCAGGGTGACATTTCGGGAAGGAGGTATTATTGCTGCCCGTTATGGAGATCTGGACAATCAGGAGGCTGTTTTTGGTCTGATGGCTGAAAAAACAGGGTATTTCCGTTTTCTTCCCGGATTACCTTCTCCCCTTTTAAAGGCAAGGGAAATAGGTGATTTCATGATGATCCTCATGGAGGGGCTGAAGAGGCTGGATGAGGACGAAGAGTAAAAATGGTACTGCGCTCTATCCCTTTCCAGGGGTGAAAGGGGGAAGCTTGAGAATATCCATGAAACAGTCCACATGATGATCTGCCTTGAGTACAGGATTGCCAAAGGCGATGAACTCCATTCCCACAGCTGCGCAGTGTTCCTGGTCAACAGTTGAATCTCCGATATATACCGCCTCATCGACCTTGAAACCAAAATGGTTTAAAATCATGTGTAAGCCGTCCGGGGCAGGTTTAGGGCGGGGGGCAGTCAGAGCGGTAACCACAAATTCAAACCAGTGACGAAGCGCAAAAATATCCAGCACCATATCCATGGTATTTGTTCTGTTTGTTGAAATGGCTCGGTGGTAGTTGGGGGCGATAGTCTCCAGAAACATTATTAAATCCGGTGCTATGGTCATCTTGTCCAGAAACGGCGCGTAGTCAAGACTGAGGCGATACTGGTCAATTGCATCCATGTTGACGTGATCATGGTTTCGGAAAATATGCGTTATAGAATCAAATACATTATGGGTGTGGACATATTCCAGCTCAACCTCATCCATTCCCGGACAGCCAAATTGGTTGAGAACCTGGTTGTAATAGGCCCGGTTGGTTTCACGGGAGTCAAACATGACCCCGTCACAGTCAAAAATAACAAGTTTGAGCATAGTCAGTCGGGAAGGTGTGGCAGGTTATAATGCGTTTTTCACCTGGGCAGTAATTCCGTAAATTTCCTGGTTGAGTTGATCAAAAAAGCGCTCCATGAACAGGTGTCGCCTGCTGGCAATTTTCTGGCCAATCGGGGTCAGCATCTGGCCTTTTACCCTGGACATTTTCACCTGGAATTCACGATAAGCAGTATCTTCTGTTGAATAGGATTCGGTAGTCGCAGGGTCGACATCAGGATTGTGCAGACGTGATCCTATCTGCCCTGCAAAAAGAAAGGCTCGTCCAATGCCGATTGCACCGATGGAATCAAGCTTGTCGGCGTCAAAGAGAATTTTCGCTTCAAGGCTTTTGGGGTGGATTTTTCCCCGAAATCGATGCGCACGGATACAGTGGCATATTGCATCGATATCGTCTTTGCAATACCCGAGCTGCTCAAGCAGTGGCCTGGCCATGGCCGCCCCTTTGTCTGCATGGCAGATTTTTCCCCGGCTCGTACGCTCTTTGTTGCGACCGATGTCGTGCAGTAAGGCTGCTGCAGCCAGAATGTCAACTCTGGCTGCCATGGCCTCACCAATGGCCATGGCGGTCTGAAAAACCCGCTCGCTGTGATCGGGGCCGTGGGAGCCGCCTTCTTCGCGGCAAAATTTTTCACTTACTTGCCGTAACTGATCAATCAGGTGCTGTCCTATGGAGTTTTCCTGCCTCATTCGCCGAAAAATTCCTGCATCAGCCAACGGATGCCGAGCAGGAGCAGTTCTTCATCATCCCCAGCCATTGCCTGCAATTCCATGGCAGATAATGGGCGGTTCATACTGATTCTACCATCGGCCATTTCCTGCCTGAACATATCCAGGTTGTAGAGTGCCAGAATAAATTGATCGAGTTGATTTTTGTCAGGACGAAACCCGAAGTGAATACGGGGATGCTGTAGCAGTTGCATCAGTGGGTCGTTGAAGCTGTTGTATTTGCTTACGCCCTGATCTTTGAAATATCCTGGCGCAGTCTGTTCATTTTTCTCTTTAAATCCTCGGCAATGGGGTTCTTTTATGAGAACGAACTGTTCCGTGATCTTCCCTGAGCCATCCCTGGATGCACCGCGCCCAACAGGGTATGCCCGACAGGCTCCGGGCCGATTATCATAGACTTTGCAGCCTTCCCTGGTCACAAAAATACAACTGGCCCGGCCATCGTCAACCATGGTCAGATAGCAGACCGGAAAAACCATACCTTCTTCCCATTCTATAATAACAAATTGTTCCAGGAAATTTCCGGAATGGAGTTGTAAGTGGTTCTTTAAGCGCAATACATCATACGGGGTCAGCGCAAGATCCAGCTCGCGGCAGCACTCGGTAAAGCATGGAACACCAGGATGGCAGGAAAAACAAAATTTGTCTGTGCTGTCGACCTGGTGAAAATTTTCCGGTAATTCGTTACTCATTGATGCCCTCTCTTTTTTTCAGGGAAAGCAGCGGACTGGCAATGAAGATTGAAGAGTACGTGCCCACAAAGACACCGGTCAACAGGGCAAAGGAAAAATCATGGATAGCCGAGCCGCCAAAGAAGAATAATGCTGCCAGCGTAAGAGCGGTTGTCAGCGAGGTCACAATGGTTCGGCCAAGTACTTCGTTAATACTGATATTAATAATGTCCGCAAAAGGTTTATCATGCAATTTCCCCATATTCTCACGGATACGGTCAAAGACAACCACCGAGTCGTTTAGGGAGTAGCCGGCTAAGGTGAGCAGGGCTGTGACCAGCAGTAGAGTAATTTCCACATTGAGTAACCAGCAGATACCCAGAACAACCAGTACATCATGAAATGTGGCAGCGGCAGCAGCCAGTCCAAAGCTAAAATCAAATCTGATGGCCAGATAAATAAGTACACCAAGAAGTGAGATGGCAATAGCCTCTATGGCTTTGTTCCTGAGTACCGCAGAAATAGACGAGCCAATCTCAGACTGGCTTTCCAGTGCAAAGCCCTTGCCCCCTTCTGCCTGGGAGAGGACTTTGCTGATTTCATCACCAAGATGGCCAACGGTATCCTCTGATTTTTTGATTTTAATGATTAAACGGTTCTCTCCGGTAACCTCCTGGAGGTCAACTGCATCAAAATTATTCTTCTTGAGTAATGTTCGGATTGTATCAAGCTGAAAAGGTTTGTCAGCCTTGTACTGCAGCATGGAACCGCCGGAAAAGTCAACGCCGAGGTTGGCATCACCGCGTAAAATCTCAACAAAAGAAACCATACCGACAATAACCAGCAGGGATGAGAGTCCAAAGGCGAACTTCTTTATTCCCATAAAATCAAAATTGGGTTTTTTAACAAACCTGAGAAATTTAAGGTCTTTAAGAAGTCGAGCCTTAAACAGCCAGTCATAAATAAGCCTGGTGCAAAAGAGGACGGCAAACAGGTTGAAAATAATACCCAGGGAAAGGGTGACAGCAAAACCTTTGATAGGGCCTGTTCCAAAGAGGAAGAGTGCCATAGCAGTAATAAGGGTGGTCACCTGGGAGTCAACAATTGACCAAAACGCCTTGTTGAAACCGGAATCAACACCAGACTTGACTGTTTTGCCCAACTCAAATTCTTCCCGCATACGCTCAAAGATGAGGACGTTAGCATCAACCGCCATGCCAATTGAGAGGATGATGCCGGCAATACCGGGAAGCGTGAGGGTTGCGCCAAGCATGGCCAGCCCGGAGAACAGGAACAAAATATTTAATGCCAGGGCAAAGTCGGCAATAACCCCGGAGAGCCTGTAATAAATGACCATGAAAATCAGCACCATCAAGGCGCCGAAAATACCTGAAGTCAACCCTTTGTTAATGGAGTCCTTGCCAAGACTTGCGCCAACTGTCAGGTTTTGAATAATTTCAACAGGAGCAGGCAGGGCGCCGACCCGGAGAACTATGGCCAGGTCTGTGGCCTCTTCGTGGGTAAACTGGCCAGATATCATTGCAGAGCCGCCCAGAATTTTCTCATTGATATTTGGGGCTGAACGAACCACGTTATCCAGCACAATGGCCAGTCTGCGGTTGACATTATTCCCCGTTATTGTCGCAAAAACTTTTCCCCCGCGTCCGGTGAGATCGAGGCTGACGTAAGGTTCATTAAATGTGCCACCAATGCGCACCTGGGCGTTTTTGACCATGTCGCCGGTCATCAGGATGGGGCTTTCAATGAGCAGTGGGATTTTGCGTTCTGTCTTTGTCTGTTTGTCAGTAATCTTTTCAAAGTAAATTTCTGTCCCCTTGGGCAGACTGCTTTGCAGGACACGATTAAGTTTTTTTCGTGATTCTCCTTCTTTCCACTGGCCACTGTTTATAGCCTTTTCAATCAGGGCAGGCAGGTCAACTCCGGAATCGTCGGCAACCAGTTTAAAGGCAAGTTGTGCTGTTTTTCCTATGAGATCAATGGCACGGTCAGGATCTTTAACGCCGGGAAGCTGCACGACAATTTCATCCTCGCCCTGGCGGATAATGACAGGCTCAGCAACACCAAACTGGTCAATACGATTTCGGATAATTTCCAGAGATTGGGCTACTGCATTAGTACGGATAAAATCAATCTCTTTGTCAGTAAGTTGTAAAATGATACGCGGGAAACTGCCCTGGTCAGCTTCTACTTTGATGTTGAGATTAGGGAAATCTTCTTTGGCAACCTGGTTAATCGTGTCCACCGCGCCGGTATTAGGCAGGGTGAAGATGATTTGTGAGGGAGTGGTTGAGTCCAGTTGCACTGCAGAAATATTTTTTTCAGCAAGGCCTTCCTTAAGGTCAGAGGCGGCAAGTTCCAGTGAGTTTTCAACAGCCTTGTCCAGGTCGACCCGGAGAACCAGATGCATCCCGCCTTGAAGGTCAAGGCCAAGTTTCAGGCCTTCGGGAGCCAGGTATTTTTGCCACCAGTCCGGTGCGCCCGGGTAAAAAGAGGGCACAATGGTCATAATGGCAAAGAGGATAACAGTGATGAGGAGACCGATCTTCAGCTTCAGGTTGGTGTTCATGGATGTCTTCCTGTGTGACAAAGTAATATTTTGCCCCTGCAGATTACGGCAAAGATGAGTAAAAATCAGCAGGGTAAAAAGTTATATAGGCGAAAACTTATTGATTATACGACGGGAAACTTCATCCTGCAACGGGTATGGAGTTTTTTTATGTTCTTTACCTGCCAAAAGAAATATCCATGTAGATTCGACTCGTTTTACGAGTTTGCTCCTGTTTGTCTGTTTATGGCTGCTGCCATGCAGGCTGCGCCAAATCCATTGTCGATGTTGACAACAGCCAGCCCAGGGGCACAGCTGTTGAGCATGCCCAGCAATGCAGAGAAACCGCCGCTCCCTGTGCCATACCCGATGGATGTTGGTACAGCAATCACCGGAGCTGGGGTTAGCCCCGCGACCACTGTGGGGAGAGCGCCTTCCATGCCGGCGATCACAATAAGCACCGTGGCCTGTTGTAATAATTGACTCTTTGCTAGAATACGGTGCAGACCGGCAACACCAGCGTCATACACGGTTTGCACTGCATGACCGAAATGTTCCAGACAGAGGCGGGCCTCTTCTGCCACCGGCAAATCAGAGGTGCCAGCAGTGACAATAAGTATTGTTCCACGTCCGGTTTTTTGGGGAATAAACCTGGCGTTGCCGGTGATCATGCGTGCGGTATCGTGAAAAACAAGGTCATCCACAACACTGCAAACATGTTCTGCCTTTTCAGGAGTTACCCTGGTCGCCAGGACAACATGGTGTTGTTTGAGCATGGCCGACAGGATTTCAATGAGCTGGTCAACTGTTTTGTCAGCACCAAAAACAGCCTCGGGTAATCCGGTGCGAAGCAGACGGTGATGGTCAAGACGGGCAGAATCAAGCAGTTCCGTATCCAGGCTGCGCAATCGTTCAACTGCCTGGTTGGTGGTTATGACTCCTGTTTGCACCTGGTTAAGCAGTTTAAGGAGAAGGTGTTCGTTCATGGGGCTTGTCCATGCTGAATAGAGGTTGTTGTCAGCTGATGCTGTTGGTATAAGGTATAAAAGATTACTGGCAGGGTGCAAGGGTTAATTCCCTGACCGCAACCATTGCCATGGCTGCGTATCAAATATTTATGGAGAAAACAATGGCTAATGACAATCTGCCCGGCTTTATTCAAGCTTTGCAGCATACAGATATGTATCCTCATCCGGTGGGAGACATTCAGTTGATACAGACTCATATTTCCTTTGTGCTGTTGGCTGGAGATTTTGTCTACAAGTTTAAAAAGCCAGTTGATTTCGGGTTTCTTGATTTTTCCAGCCTGGAAAAAAGAAAAAGCTGCTGCGAGCAGGAACTTGTGCTCAATCGGCGTCTTTGCCCGGATATTTATTTAGGTCTGGTGACCATTAACCGCGAGGAGGATGGGTTTGCTCTCAATGGCAGCGGTGAGGTTATTGACTATGGTGTGCAGATGAAGCGAATGCCCGAAGAAAAAATGATGGTTAACCTGATTGCAGAGGGCAAGGTCGGTCGGCAACAGATTGATAGTCTTGTGGATAAACTGGTGCCTTTTTATCAGCAGGCCACGCGTAATGAAGAAATTGATGGTTATGGCAGAGCCGAAGCTGTGGCCGTCAATGTGCTGGAGAATTTTGAGCAGACACGAGGCTTTATAGATGGGGGCGCCATCAGTCGTGCCCGTTTTGATACTCTTTCCGGCTGGGCAAAGAATTTTTTAACCCGGGATGAGCTTTTTGCCAGTCGGATTGCGGGCGGGTATATTCGCGACTGCCATGGAGATCTGTACTCGGCCAATATATGTCTGGCTGACAATGTGTATATTTATGACTGTATTGAGTTTAACCGTCGTTTTCGTTACTGTGACGTGGCAAGCGATATCGCCTTTCTGGCCATGGATCTTGATTATCACGGCTTGCAGGAACTCTCGAAGTACTGTATCGGGCAGTTCTGTACACGTTCCGGAGACAGTGGGTTAAAGGATATGTTGAATTTTTACAAATGTTACCGGGCTTATGTGCGAGGTAAAATAGGCCTTTTTACGGCAAGTGACCCGGCAGTTGATGAAACAGTCAAGAAAAGCTGCCTGGAAGCTGCTGGTAAATATTTTGCTCTGGCAGAGGAGTACACCCGGTAATGACTTCCCCGTCACTCTATGTTTTTTTTGGTTTGATTGCCTCAGGTAAGTCAACGCTTTCCGAGCTGTTTGCCAAAAGCCATAAAGCTCCCTGTTATAATACTGACAGGGTTCGTAAGGAGTTGGCTGGCATCGCGGCAAGTGAGAGCAGACCAGATGGTATGGGGCAGGGGATTTATACCCCGGAGTTTACCGCCAGAACTTACCAGGCAATGCTTGAGCAGGCAGCTGAGGATATGGCAGGGGGGATTTTTACAGTTGTTCTTGATGGTTCTTACGCCAGAAAATCAGACCGCGATCAGGTGCGTGCCCTGGGGGACAAGTTTAAGGCAAAAATGTTTTTCATATTCTGCAGCTGTTCAGACCGTGAGGTCAAACGTCGTCTTGAACTCCGGAAAAAAGATCCTGACGCCGTGTCCGATGGCCGCTGGGAAATTTTTGTTCATCAACAATCCGTTTTTGAATTTCCCGTTGAACTGCCCAGCGGGCAGCTGCTTGAGCTTGATACAGAGCGTCCACCTGAAGAACTGTTAAGCATAGTTGAACAGTTTTGTCTGACGAGCTCTTGACAACACGGCCAGAGCACGGTAAACGCTTTGTAGTTAAGGTCTCTAGCGTGTATAAGGAGACCTGCAAACCTTTATCAGCAAGAGAATAATGTATACAAGAATATATTTTTTACGATACCCTAAAGAGACTTCAGGTCAGCCGATAATTTACCGGCTGGTTAAACGCTATGACGTTGAATTTAATATTTTAAAGGCAGATATCAGGCCGCAGCGTGACGGCATTATGGTGCTTGAGTTAAAAGGACATAAGGAAAATGTCGGCGAGGCACTGGAGTATTTGAAGAGCCTTGGGGTTAAGGCCGAGCGGCTTGCCGGCAAGGTGAGGCGGGATGATAAGAAATGTTTTCAATGCGGTGCCTGTACCGGGATTTGTCCGGTGGGAGCGTTATCGATCAAACGACCTGAAATGGAGGTTGTTTTTGACCCGGAAAAATGTACGGCCTGTGGCCTTTGTGTAACCGGTTGCCCGGTGCGGGCCATGGAAGTTTGCTTTGATGCCTTGGCGGACACAAAAATGACGGCTTGATTCGGAAGTTCCGTTTTTATAAGAACGTATTTTGTATTTGCGTCATAAAAAAAAGAGGTGAGCGGTATGCTCACCTCTTTTTTTTATGATTTTTTATCAGGACGTTGCGGAATTGCCGGGATCTCCGGGGAAGTATCCTCAGGACGGATATCCTTATCCGATGGATCAAAATAGATCCAGTCGGGCATCTGAATATTCGGCAACCATTTACTCAGTCCCCACCGTGGCGGATCTCCGGCTTCAAGGCGGGCAAGTAATGCCTCTGCTTTCGGGATAACAGAAGATTCTGGGTACATGGCCAAGATATATTTCAATCTGTGTTTGGCCTGTTCAAACTGTTTGGTTCGTACGTAAAAAACCGCGACAAAATATTCATGGTTGACCAGAAATTCTTTGGCAGCCTCGATTCTGGCTTTGGCCTCACGGCTGTAAGGTGACTTTGGGTAGGCTCGAAGGAGCCTGGAAAAGGACTGGATGGCGTCCTGAGCCCCTGAAACATCGCGGTCAATGCGGTCACTTCGTGAAAAATCACACATGCCGATCTGAAACATGACATAAGCCATCGCCTCATTGGTGGGATGGCGTTCTTCAAATTCTTTGTACAGCGTTTTTGCTTCCTGAAATTCGTTTTTATAATAATGGCAATCTGCTGATTTCAGCTCGGCAAGCATGGCTTGGGGGCTGAATGGATATCGAACCAGAATTTCCTCAAAAGCCCGCAACGCCTCAGAGTAGTTATCAAGATTAAATTCTTCCATGCCTGTTTTTGCAAGTGCCTCAGCCTGTTCAAACACCTCTTCTTCAGCATCTTGTGAAAAGGGCCAGAAGTTGAACGTGCTGCCACTGGTGCTGCATCCGGACAGCGAGACCAGGCTGAACCCTAGGAGCAAAACGAGTATGATCCGGCGTAAAGAAGAGGAGTTTGCATGTGTCATGGGGTAATCCTGAAAAAGAATCAAAATAAGATTTCGCAACTATCTGCCGGGCGCCAGTACTGGTCAGGCTGCCTTATCGTGGAGTATAGTGCCTGATTGCTGCATTATGCTCCGTTTTTTCAAAAGATGGCAAGACTGTATTTAACAAAGGTTTTCCTGTTCAGGAATGTTCATTTTACCTGATACCTGAACAATCTATTTTTTTATTGTGGTTGTCAGTTGCCCTAAATAATGCTCGGCTGACTGTTCCGCTGTTGCCCCCTCTCCGGCGGCATTAATGATCTGGCGGGAGCGTTTGCTCCGGATATCTCCGGCAGCATATACACCGGGGAGCCCCGTACACATCTCAGTATCTGTAACAATGAACCCAGCGCTGTCTGCTTCGAGTTGATCCATCGGCAGAATTTCGTTGCTGGGAACTACCCCGATCAGGATAAAAATACCGGTTACCGCGAGGGTAGATGTCGTCCCGTCTTTATGGGAAATACGTAACGATTCCACCCCGTTTTTCCCGCCGACAATTTCATCTACTTCGGCATCCCAGAGAAAATGAATTTTTTCTTCGGCAAAAGCTTTTTCCTGCAGAATTTTAGTTGCCCGTAATTCATTGCGACGGTGAATAACTGTTACTTTTGAGGCAAATTTTGTGAGGTGAATAGCTTCCTGGATGGCCGTGTTGCCCCCACCGACAACCGCAATTTCCTGGTTGCGGTAAAAGGGGCCGTCACAGGTTGCACAGTAGGACACACCTTTACCTCGGAGTTCTTCCTCGCCGGGAACGTGTATAGCACGGGGTTTTGCTCCGGTACAGAGGATAACGGCCTGGCTGGTGATTGTGTCACCGTTTTCCAGAGAGATTGTTTTTATTTCGTCGCGCAAATCAAGTGCTGCAACAGTTGCAAACCGTTTTTCCAGGCCAAAACGATCTGCGTGTGCAGTCATTTTGTCCATCAGGTCAAATCCAGTAATTCCATCTGGAAAAGCCGGGTAGTTATCAACCCAGTCAGTGACCAGCACCTGGCCGCCAGTTGCACCCTTTTCCAGCAGGAGTGTTTTTAAACGGCCTCTGGCGGAGTATAGGCCGGCTGTCAGTCCAGCCGGGCCACCACCCACAATAACGAGTTGATAATCTGCCTGTTGCATGATTTCTGACCAGAGGGCACCTGCTTTGGGGTTCACTTGAGGCACCCTTGAGGTAAAGCGTTACACTGCTTTATTGATTAATTCATTGAGCTGCGCCTTTCCTACCGCGCCGGTGATCTGATCGACAACTTCACCATCTTTGAATAATATAAGTGTAGGGATGGCACGAATACCAAATTTCCCTGGGGTTGCCGGGTTGTCATCCACATTCATTTTTGCAATTTGTACCTTGCCGTCAAATTCCTGAGCAAGATCATCGATAACCGGGCCAATGGCTTTGCACGGACCGCACCAGGGAGCCCAGAAATCTACCAGGCAGGGGAGTTCATTCTGGACAACTTTGCTGTCAAACTCACTGTCGGATACGTGAATAACTTTATCGCTTGCCATAATCTGTTCTCCTTTGCAGTCGTCTGTTGATGGCGAAATTTGTAAACAAATCAAACATGTTAATTTAGATCTGGTCAACTTAAATCCTCCTATTCTACTCCGGCGCTGGAGTGGTGACAAGGAAAAATTATCTCGATTGGTAGCGCGGTGCATTCCTTTCCTGCAAGGATTTACTTTTGACAGAAGAAAAAATGCCATGGTATAGTGTCTGATTTATGAGTGTATTACAGGCTTAACCCTTCAAGTATTTGTAATGTCAGGCATGAAGACAAGGCAAAATCAGGTAAAATTCTATCGTGGAAAGTGCAGATGAAAACAGAAAAGTCATCACAATATTTTAACAAGGCGTGTCAGGTCATTCCCGGCGGAGTGAATTCACCTGTTCGCGCCTGTAAATCTGTAGGTTGTGATCCCCTGTTTGTGGCCAGTGCAAAGGGGAGTATTATCACTGATGTTGATGGTAATGAATTTATCGATTTTGTGGGCTCCTGGGGGCCGATGATCCTTGGCCATGCCCATCCTGATGTGGTTGCAGCTCTTTCTGAAACAGCTCCACTTGGCACCAGTTTCGGTGCTCCCTGTCCGCTGGAGGTTGAGTTGGCAGAACTTGTCTGTGATTCCGTCCCTTCAATGGAAAAAGTACGGTTTGTCAGCTCAGGTACTGAGGCTACCATGAGTGCAATCAGATTGGCGCGTGGCTTTACCGGCAGAAATAAAGTCGTGAAATTTGATGGCTGTTACCATGGCCACGCAGACTCCTTTCTGGTTAAAGCGGGATCCGGGGTAATTACCCTGGGGATACCGGGCAGTCCCGGTGTTCCAAATGATATAGTCAAAAATACCATTTCCATTCCTTATAATGACAGCGCGACCCTTGAGTCAACATTGCGTGATGAAACTCTTGATATTGCCTGTGTGATTGTCGAGCCGGTGGCCGGAAATATGGGGGTCGTGGTGCCGGATATGGCCTTTTTGCAGAAGATGCGTGAGTTAACCCGTGAACTGGGTATTGTCTTGATCTTTGACGAAGTTATCACCGGGTTCAGGCTGGCGCTTGGCGGTGCCCAGGAACGGTTTGCCGTGCTTCCCGATTTGACCTGCCTCGGCAAGATTATAGGCGGTGGGCTGCCAGTGGGCGCGTATGGAGGTCGAAAGGACATAATGGATAATATTGCCCCGGACGGCCCAGTATACCAGGCAGGGACTCTGTCTGGCAACCCCCTGGCCATGGCTGCCGGGCTTGCCATGCTCAAGGTGGTGCGTGAACCCGGTTTTTATCAGCGGCTTGAAGAAAAGAGCAGTTGGTTTGCTGAAAGGCTTGCCGGAATTGCCGGAGCGTCTTCTGTGCCGACGGTATTGAACCGGATTGGCTCGATGATGACCTGTTTCTTTACCGATGCGCCAGTTACAGATTTTGAATCAGCAATGAAGGCGGATACACAACGCTACGGGAAGCATTTTCGACAGATGCTTGAAAGCGGTGTCTGGCTTGCGCCTTCCCAGTTTGAGGCAGCCTTTATATCTGCTGCCCATACCGAAGAAGAGCTGGAAAATGCCCTTGTGATGACTGAATCATCATTCAAAAAACTGGCAAAATCTTAAAAAAAACATTGCGCTTGCGTCATGCTCGTGCTACGAATTGTGATGTTCAAAGTCCCGGATGGACTGAGGAGAAGTACGGATGTCTAAACAAAGCAGGGAAATGTTTCGGGAACTGGCGATATACAGTCAGGCCGGAATGAACTTTGTCTTCTCCATTTTTGTTGGTCTTGGGATTGGCTGGTACCTGGATAATAAGGTGTTTGACGGACGCACGGTTCCGTATTTAACCTTTGCTTTTTTGGGGTTGGGTATAATCGCAGGTTTTAAGCATCTGTGGGAGCTGAGCAGAAGGGCAAGTGATGACTGAACCGACAAACAGTGTAGACAGGCAGGCCGAAGCAGGTGTTGAACTGTTACGTATGATTCAACAGTTTAACCTGCTGATGGTTGCAGTTTTTACTGCAGGCAGTTGGTATATCATCGACTGGACATTGGCTCAGTCGGTGTTAATTGGTGGCCTTCTGGCAAGTGGCAGCTTTTATTTACTGAAACGCGATATTGAGCAGCTCATTGATCGGGTTGCCTCTGCCGGAGATCAGGCAAAGGGTGTGAAGAAAATGGAAAAAGTTCGCTTTTTCCTGAAGTTTTATGCCCGGCTGACAGTGCTTGGGTTGTTGCTTTTTGTGCTGACCACCAAGATAAGTATTAACATGATAGGGCTAGTTATAGGACTGTCCACGGTAATGCTTAGCGTTGTTATTGTCGTGCTGGCACGTGGGCGGATGATTTTTTCTGTACAAAGTTTTTAAGGAGCGTAGGTCATGGAACATCCAATATTATTTATTTCGCTGATTCTTGACAAAATGGGCTTGCCGGTGCCCCATGGTCCGGTTGGAGCAACTTTACTTGAGAAGCTATGCGAACCCTATATGACTTACACTTGGCTGGTAATGGCCTTTTTGATTATTGTGCCTAAGCTGACCATCGGCAAACTTGAACTGGTACCAGGTGGCGGCCAGAACTTCTGGGAAGTTATGATTGGCGGTATGATGGATTTCTTTGCAGAGAACCTTGGTAAAGAGCGCGCTAAAATGCTCTTTCCCATGATGGCAACATTTTTTCTCTACATTGTTCTTGCCAATATGATCGGATTGATCCCCGGTTTTATGTCTCCCACCTCAAGTTTGAATATCACTTTTGCCATGACGCTTATGGTCTGGGTTACCCACCATGTTCTTGGCTTCCGTTACCATGGTATCAATTACTACAAACATTTCATGGGGCCCATTCCGGTAATGGCTCCCTTTATGTTTGCCCTTGAGCTGATCAGTAACTTTGCCCGACTGCTTTCACTTTCCATGCGACTTTTTGGTAATATTCTGGCAAAGGAAATTCTGCTTGCAGTACTCTTTATGCTTGCTGGTGCATTTTTTGCTCCGCTGCCAATTCTTTGTCTTGGTGTACTTGTATCACTGATTCAGGCGGTCGTTTTTGTTCTGCTCTCAGTACTGTACTGTGCATCAGCCATGGAAGACGCACATTAATACGTAAATACAGTTTTTAAAGTTTCCGTTCTACGGAGAAGAAGGCCAACCACTATATTTTTTATTTGGAGGAATTGAACAATGGATAAGATTCATCTCGCTTTGGTTTGTATCGGTGCAGCTCACGCTATTGGATTTGCTGGTCTTGGTGCTGGTATCGGTATGGGTTCTGGTGTTGAGGGTGCATGTCTTGGTGTTGCCCGTAACCCAGAGGCAAAAGGTCAGATTACCACCACCATGATTCTTGGTATGGCTCTTGTTGAGTCTATTGCTATTTATGGTCTGGTTATTGCCTTTATCCTGCTTTATGCCAACCCCTTCAAGGCAGCACTGCTTGGTTAATTAACCAAAGCGAAAAAGGTTTTTCCTTTTTAAAAGGCTGCAGCTCTTGCTGCAGCCTTTTTTTATTGGTATGACAGCAGACCATGACAAGCTGCGTACTCAATCCCACCCGTTTGCGAGGTGAACCACTTCTTCCGGCAACCGGTATTCTAGCTGTAAATCCATCAGATAGCCGCGTGCTTGCAACTGTTGCCAGCGAGGCTGGATTACAGCGGCATTATCTTTTTAATTCCACATTATTCAGCTCCGAAGATTTTTTTGTGGCCGGGCCTGCCGTTGGTGCTCCCATGGCGGTCATGTGTCTTGAGAAACTTATTGTCCTGGGTGCAAAACGTATACTGCTCTATGGCTGGTGTGGGTCATTACAGCCTGAACTCCGAGCCATGGACATATTGGTGCCGACAAGTTCCCATTCTGAAGAGGGCACAAGTTGCCATTACAGTCTGGCAGAGGATCAATCTTCTGATTATGATTGTTCCCTGCGACGCGAGATTTGCCTTATGCTTGAGAAGAAGGACATCAGCTATCAGAATGGCTCCGTATGGACAACTGATGCGCCGTATAGGGAAACTCTTGATAAAGTGAACCATTATGCTGGCCTTGGGGTCTGTGGCGTTGACATGGAGTATTCTGCGCTTAAAAGGGTTGCCATGTTTCGACAGGTTGAACTTGCTGCTGTGCTGCTTGTTTCTGATGAGTTGAGTCGGCTTCCCTGGAAACCTCAGTACCGATTCAAAACCTTTAAAAATGCCTCTGGTAAACTGCTGGAGCAGTTGTGTGGTTTTGCTGCGCATGCCAATCATAGCATGACAAAATCTGTTGCCGCAACGGGCTGTTAACTCTCAATTTGATCAATACTTATCGCTCTGACCATGAAAAAAATGCATATTGTCAGTCTCGGGTGCGCCAAGAATCTTGTTGATTCTGAAATGATGCTTGGCTCCCTCGAACAGGAAGGATATCGCGTGGTGGAAGACCCTGCTGAAGCTGACCTGCTCTTGGTAAATACCTGCGGTTTCCTGCAGAGCGCAGTGGAAGAGGCTGTGGATGAAATTCTCACTTTGGCCGAATATACACAGGAAGTATCAGAAAAAAAATTGGTGGTGACCGGCTGCATGGTCCAACGATATGGTAAGGAGCTTGTTCGGGAATTACCAGAGGTTGATCTGTTTATCGGTATTGACGATGAGTTGCGAATTGGACAACTGATCAACTCTGCTGAGAACGCAACAAAACTGGCATTGACGTCCATCTCGTCCAGCTCATTGGACTGTACCATGCCGCGGACGCTCTCTACCCCGTCATTTCGCAGTTATCTGAAAATTAATGAAGGGTGCGATAATCGCTGTACCTATTGCATGATCCCCTCTATTCGTGGAAATCTCCGTAGTCGATCAATTGCTGACCTTGTGTGTGAGGCCTCCAGGCTGGAACTCAATGGCGTACGTGAGCTTACTCTGATAGCCCAGGATTTGACAGCTTATGGTAATGATCTTGCAACGCATCCAGGTTTGACACAACTTCTTCAGGCGTTGCTGGCTGACACGGCTATCCCCTGGATTCGCCTTCTCTACCTTTATCCGACACAGCCAATGGATGAATTGCTCCAGTTGATGGCTGAGCAGCCTCGGATTATGCCTTATCTTGATATTCCCTTCCAGCATGTCAGTGACCAGGTGCTGAGAAAAATGAATCGTCGATATGGACGAAATGATCTGGAAAATCTGGTACAAACTATTCGTCACTATTTGCCTGAATGCGCCATTCGGACAACGATGCTTGTCGGTTTTCCCGGAGAACAGGAAGAGGATATCAGTGAACTACTCGATTGTCTTCAGCGGTGGCAGCTGGATCATGTGGGGGTCTTCCCGTATGAAAATGAGGAGGGGTCGGTTGCCGCTTCTTTTTCACAACAGGTATCTGCTGAGGAAAAACAACACCGTTATGAACGGGTGATGGCATTGCAGGCAGAAATCAGCCCCCAAAAGCTGGAGCAATATGTTGGAAATGTGGAATCTGTTCTGGTGGAAGGGATGAGCAAAGAAACTGATTTACTGTTGGAAGGGCGATCCCGTTTTCAGGCTCCGGATATTGATGGCTGTGTGTATATAAACGATGGGGTTGCCAACCCCGGTGATATTGTCCAGGTACAGATCACCGAGGCACACACTTACGATCTTGTGGGCGGAATTGTAGGTGATTAAGGAAAAGCTATTTTTTCTTTTTTTTGCTCTTTCTACCAGCTGCATCAACCCGTTCGCGCAAGTCTTTTCCTACTTTGAAGAACGGAAGTTTTTTTGGGGCCACTTTAATTTTTTCACCTGTTTTTGGATTCCTGCCGGTGTAGGATTCGTATTCTTTGACAACAAAACTGCCAAAACCGCGAATTTCTATTGAATCCCCGGATGCCAGAGCATCACTCATGGTTTCGATGATGGTGTTGGTGATGGACGCAGCTTCGCGAATCGGCAGGTTGATTTCTTCGGCGAGTACTTCAATCAGTTCCGATTTATTCATCCTTTTCTCTCCCTTTGACAGCAATGCCAGATACTGGTGGTTAAGGTAAGGCCACGTTCTATGAGCCTCTACATCTTGATACTGCGATGATTTCACACGTTGTTAAATAACTATTAAAAGTAAATCAGGTATATTTCTGATTGTAAAGGGGTTTTTCAGAAAAAGAGTTTTTTTAGGTCAATTTGGCTTAAATATCTGTATTTTCCAGATTTCAGCCCACCCAATTTGAGTCGACCATAGGCTGTGCGCTTGAGCCGTAAAACATGATGGCCAATAGCCTGAAACATTTTACGGACTTGCCTTTTTTTGCCCTCGTGGATAATGATCTGGATAACTGTTGTTCCTTTTTCTCTGCGCAGCACCTTTAAGGTCGCTGGCCAGGTTTTATGGGTATCAAGGAGTATGCCCTGCTCAAGACGACGAAGATCGACCTGTTTTGGTTGTCCCTGTACTGTAGCCTCGTAGGTTTTGTTCACTTCAAAGCGGGGATGAAGGATTTTATTGGCCAGAGCACCATCATTGGTTAAAAGAAGTGCTCCTTCACTGTTTACGTCCAGGCGTCCTACAGGGAAGACTCGTTCCTTCAGATCCGGAAGTAGGTCGGTAACTATTTTCCGCCCCTGGGGATCAGCCATTGTGGTGACGTAACCCACTGGTTTGTTAAGCAGAATGTATATAGATTTTTCACGTTGAATGGGCTTGCCATCAACGGTGATTCGAACATCTTGCGGGTCAACTTTGAGACCGGGTTGACTGACCACCCGGCCATCCACTGCAACCCTGCCGGAGGCAATGTAGGTCTCTGCCTTTCTTCGTGAGCAGATCCCGGCATGGGCAATGATTTTTTGCAGGCGTTCTTGCATGGCAACTGATAGTATCCCTTGAAATCAGGTGAATCAGCGCCACTTGGCGGGAATAATGGCGTTGAATTTGCTGTCCACAAGAGCCTTGGTTTGAGGGTCTACCTCTAGCACATCCGTGTACCAGGGCTTCATTCTGCAGTCAAACACAATAGGCTCTTCAAGGCCGACATGGAATCGTTGTACGTGCGAAACAGCACCATGTATATCAGCAGCCGGTTCAAAACGGGTGAAAAACGTCCATAAAAATTCCTGGAGATTGCGCGTTGTCTCAGCGGTTGAATCAACGAGTATCACCACCGGCCAGTTGCCAAGCCCCGTCCAGGATGCCAGGGTTTTTCCAAGATCAGTATCCTCTTCATACGATACCCCCTGGACAACCATGGTACCGGGGAGAAATACCCGGGGTAAAGAGCATCCTTCCGGTAAAGAACCTGAAAATGTTGATCGTAGTTCCCGTTTTTTGTCTTTGCCAAGCCCCATCATCATTGCCTTGGAGCCTTTGTTGACAGAGGGCCCAGTGTAGTCCAGAGTGTCCTGGGAGACATTGGCAAAAATAAAGAGGTCTTCCTGCCAGTTGATACGTTCTAGAACGTGTTGCCAGAGAGCCGGAAAATCTGCCATATCAAGTGCGCCGTCTGTGAGTATCAGAAATTTGGTCAGCGAAAGCTGGCCCTCTCCCAGAATGCGCAATCCGGCAGCAAAGGCTTCTCTTTGGTAACGGTTACTGACGCGTGCTGCAGCCAAGCAGTGGAAGCCTGTCTCCCCATAGGTCTTAAGCTGGTGGACACCATTCATCACCAGAGGGAAAAGTGGCGAGAGCAGTTCCTGGAGAAAATCACCAATGTAAAAATCTTCCTGTCTGGGGCGACCGACAACGGTGGCGGGGTAGATGGCGTTATTGCGGTGATACAGATGGGTTGTCTGAAACACCGGATAGTCATGGGTCAGGGAGTCATATCCGTAATGATCACCAAAAGGCCCCTCTGGTTGACGAATATGGGGAGCAACGCTGCCTTTTACGGCAAATTCCGCCTCGGCCACCAGCCGGTGCCCTCCCAGCGGGTCGATGGCCATGTTCAGTTTTTTCCCCTGGAGCAGGGAAGCCAGCATCAGCTCCGGGATGTCTTCTGGCAACGGAGCAATTGCTGCAAGCATTAGTGCGGGCGGACCGCCGATAAACAGGGTCATGTCCAGAGGCTGGTTACGTTTTTCAGCCTCATAATAATGGTAGCCGCCCCCCTTGTGGATCTGCCAGTGAATACCGGTACTGGTCTCATCATAACGCTGGATACGGTACATTCCCAGGTTATGACCGCGTCCGTCGGGATGTTCGGTATAGACCAGGGGCAGGGTAACAAAAGCGCCGCCATCAGAATGCCAGGAGGTGAGCATGGGTAGCGTACTCAAACGGGAGGGGCGTTGCAGGTTTTCAAGGATTGCTGCAGATTTACTGTTTTTCAGCCCGATTTTCAATGCCTGCGTGGCAAGTGGTCTTGCCTGCCACAGAGAAGAAAGCGTTGGAGGCATGATATTTTCAACAAGATTGACCAGATCTTTGACAAAGTTCACAGGTCTTTTGCCAAAGGCCAGTTCCAGGCGATGGTTGGTGCCAAAAAGATTGGTAACCACTGGAAAAGAAGAACCTTTAACTTTGGTAAAGAGTAATGCCGGACCGCCACGTTCAATGACCCGGCGATGAATTTCTGCAATTTCAAGATGGGGATCGACCTCATTGTCGATGGTTAGCAGAACATTTTCTTTGCGTAGAACATCGAGATAATCGCGTAGATTACATAAAACTTTCATAGGAATCAGTGGTGGTGGTCGTGATCATTTAAAAAGAGTTCATGGTACTCTTTTTCGGTGAGATGGTTGCGTAAGACACCAGATAACTGATCAACAACTGCCGCTATTTCCTGATCGTTCATGCGGGGAATAAGGGCACGTAACAGCTGCTTCTGGCTGAAGAGCTGCAAAAATAAGGCAAGGGAATATTCGTCGGTTTCACGGCTCAGGCCAAAACAGATTTCCCGTGCATCGATACCTGGTGGTATATTGCTCATCCTTTGATAATCTTCCAGTTAATTTTTCGGCTCCTCGGGCCATCAAATTCACAGAAGAATATACGCTGCCAGGTACCAAGTTGCAACCTGCCATTGCTGATAAAGATGGTTAAACTCGATCCAGTGAGGGTGGCCATCATGTGCGATGGTGAATTACCCTCGGCGTGTTGATACGGATATTTGAGGGGGATAATCTGTTTAAAGACACCTAAAAGGTCATCTTGCACTGCAGGGTCACATCCTTCGTTGATGGTCAGTCCTGCTGTGGTGTGAGGGTTAAACAGACAGCAGATGCCCTCGGCTACCGCCGAGGCATCCACGGCCTGTTGCGCCAGGCTGGTGATATCCACAAACTCCATGAAACTGGAGGTGGAAACAGCAAAGCTACCGGCATGTTTCATTATATACGCCTACTGAATCTGCCAGTGGCCATAATCGTCGCGGCAGGCTGTTGCATAGGTTCGCTCTGTTTTACCATCGATAATGGCTGTTATTTCTGCCTTACGGCAGGGGCGTGAATTGCTGGTATACGCTGGTTGAGGTGTGACTTTATACTGAGTACCCTTGTCCGGGTTCACCCAGGAACTTGTCTGACCGGAAACGCCGCGTTCATAAACGTGGTTGAGTTCCTGGCGGTCGTATTTGTCCATTTCATTGCCAACGATATAGCCAATCGCCATACCAATGGCTGTGCCAATAAGGGTGGCTTCAGTGTTATGACCGATTGCCTGTCCGGCAATAGCTCCGCCTGCGGCTCCCTGTACTGCACCAAGTTGGGCTCTGTTCATATCGGCCCCCGTACAGGCTGAAAGCAGAAAAAGAGTCATGACAGCCATGATTTGTAATGTTTTCATTGTGTTCTCCTTGTAATAATATGGATGTAAATACCGGTTTTAATAGATGGTTGAGGGTTGCCTCTTTGCAGCTAATTTTTTTGTCGGCTGGACACCAAGTTTTTTGAGAACATTGGTGCGGGATATCAGATTGCCCTGGCCGGTTGCCAGCCGTTTTTCCGCAACATGCCAGCTCTGTGTCGCCTGGTTGAGCCGGGTACCTATCTCGTCAAATGCCTCAACAAACCCGACAAATTTATCGTAAAGATTCCCTGCCTCTTTGGCTATCTGTAACCCGTTGCTGTTTTGCTCATCAAGTCTCCACATATGATGAATGGTACGCAGGATGGCCAGCAGCGTTGAGGGGCCGGAGACTATCACCTTTTGTTTCATTGCCCGGGTGAGTAACTCCTGGTTTGCACTGATTGCCGCCTGGAAAGCTCCTTCCACCGGTATAAACAGCAGGACAAAATCCACTGTAGTCAGCCCGGGCAGATGCTGATACTCTTTGCCGGATAAGTCCCGTACATGTTTCCGCACGGAGTCTGCGAGGGCGTTGACATGGTTTTGCCGTTCCTTACTGTTTTCTGCGCTACAGGCTGCAAGATAGCTGACCAGTGAAACCTTGGCATCTATGACAATATCACGTTTGCCCGGAAGATGGATAACCACATCCGGTTGTTTGAGCCTGCCATTGTCGTCGCGCAGCGTAACCTGGGTTTCAAATTCCTGTCCGGGGCGTAAACCGGAATCTTCCAGGAGCTTTTCCAGTAACATCTCGCCCCATTGCCCCTGCAGTTTATTTTTACCCTTCAGGGCACGGGTCAGTTGAACAGCATCATGGCTGATGCGTTCGTTCAGGGATTTCAACTGTTCTATCTCATTAATCAATGAAACCCGATCCTTGGATTCACTATCGTACACTGTTTCAACTTTCTGCTTAAACCCGTCCAGTTGCTCACGCATGGGTTGCAGCAATCCCCTGAGACCATCAGCGTGCTGGTCACGTAAAACTCTGCCCTGCTCGGCCAGGGTTTTGCGGGAAAGATTGGCAAAATCCTCTTCCATCTGTTCCTTTGTTTGCTGAAACAGGGTTGCCCTTTCACGGGCAATGGTGCGGGTTTCCCGTAAGCGCGCTTCAAAATCGACATTATCTCTGAACAGCTCCCGGTTCTGCTTCTGAAGGGTTATGGTTTGCTGATCAAGATGATCAACCTCCTGCTCAAGCTGGCGCACATGTTTTTCGGCCTGTTCAAGTCGCATTGAGAGCAGTAGACGACTACGCTGCAGCTTGTTGGAAATAATCAACAAAATTATGCCCATTACTGTCGCTCCCAAAGTCAGGCCGATGAGCAGGGAACCACCCTCTATCTGGCTGATCAGCGCTGTTGCCTCGTCCACAGGAAGCTGCATTAACGATTGCTTTGTTGACGCAGTTTTTCCAGCTCTTCAAGCAGATCAAGTACCAGTGCACATCCGGGAAGGTTTACCCTGAGATCTCGTTGCAGGTGAACGGCTGTCTGCACCCGGCGAATCTCAGTATAGGTGAACCTCCACTGCAGGGGTGAGGACGAAGGCGCCTCAATCAACCCTTCGTCAATCATTTCATGGATCCTTTCTGCCGGAACATTACATAATGTACAGAGCTCTTTTAAACCGCAGCGGGTGTTTTCATCCAGTACTGTACCGGTGATGTAGGTAACTGTCTTTGTCATAATTGATTTAGCAAAAAATGTGCCAGGTAGAGTGTACCTGAAATGTTATCCGTAATGCCAACCACTGCTATACGCCCAGTTCTGCCCTGGGAGAGATCGGCATCTGTTCAGCCATGTCCTTGTAAATTTTTTTCTGTGCCTCAGTCTTGGGTTTGGGCAGGACGATTCGGAGAACTACATACATATCCCCACTGGCTTTTGCGCTGCACAGGCCTTTGCCTTTAAGCCGCAGTTTGCGACCGCCCTGCGACCCCGCAGGGATGCTCAGTTGCACGTTGCCGTCAAGGGTGGGCACTGTGACTGTTGAGCCAAGGGCGGCCTCCCATGGGGCAACGGGCAGGGTCAGGTATATGTCCCGTTTTTCGGCATGAAAAAAAGGGTCATCGGCAAAGGCAATTTCGAGATAAAGATCGCCGGACTCACCTCCGCCAATGCCGGGAAGTCCTTGTCCCTCAAGGCGAATACGCTGTCCTTCAATAATCCCTTTAGGGATGGAGACATGCAGGGTGTGCGGGGTGGTTGTTACCCGCCCCTGTTCATCAACAACAGGTTTACTGAGGGTGATTGCCTGCTTGGCGCCGGTATAAGCATCGCGTAAACTAATGACGATTTTGGCGTGATGGTCTTCACCTTTCATCCGGAACGATGATTGATACGCTCGACCGTCCCCGTAGTTACGCTGCCCAAAGAGGTTCTCAAAAAAATCGCTGTGTCCGCCATGCTGATTTTGTCCGGTATATCCGGAACCGCTGAACTCGAAGCCAGCATCCCAGTGTGGCGGTGGTTCAAAATCCTGACCGTTTTTCCAGTTACTGCCGAATTTATCATATGCAGCACGTTTTTCAGGATCCTGGAGCACCTCATAGGCTTCACCAAGTTCCTGGAATTTATTTTCTGCATTGGCTTCCTTGCAGACATCAGGATGATATTTTCTTGCGAGTTTACGGTAGCTGCGCTTGATTTCCTCCTGGGTTGCCTGCCGTGAAACGCCAAGAATGTCATAATAGTCTTTGTATTCCATGGGTTTCCTTGTCGGTGACGTAAATATTTTGTACTATGTAATATAGTAAGTTCAGTAAGGGGAAAAGCAAGAAAAAAGCGTCGCTGGTCATGTGGAGAATTATTACCAGCTAACATGCTGAAAATGAAGATTTTTTTCTTGATCCAGCGGCGTGTTCGGGGTGAAGCTTAGAGGGGCAGGGGAAAGAATTGGTTAACTCGCAATGCTTGGCAAGCCGGTTGAGCCGTATCGTGCTCACCGGTTTTCGAGCCACTGGGAAGACGGCAGTGGGTCGCAGGCTGGCTGTTGAACTTGGCTACGACTTTGTAGATACTGATGCGCTGCTGGTCGAGCGACTGGGCAGTCCTATTGCCGATGCGGTCAGAAGCCATGGCTGGCAACGGTTTCGTGATCTTGAGCGCAAACTGTTGCTTGAGCTTGCGGGAGGTAACAAGATGGTGCTGGCAACCGGCGGTGGCGCAGTTCTCCATGAACAAGCCTGGAAACGACTCAGGAAAGACGCATTGGTCGTCTGGCTGCAGGCAGATGTGCAGACTATTGTGGAGCGGTTATCAGCAGATCGTCACAGTGCCGGGCAGCGTCCATCACTTACCGGCAGGGATTTCTGCGAAGAAGTTCCAGATCTTCTGGCGCAGCGGGAACCCTTGTACTTTCGCGGAGCAGATATCACTCTTTCCACAGAGGATTTTACTCCGGATGAGCTTGCAGCGATCCTCTATGATCAGGTGACAAGCGGCAACAGCAGCAAAGAATCGGCATAGCCGGGGCTGATTTTCCAACCTCAACAGATAATGAAAGTCCGGATCAGCAGACGTCCGGCAAGGATACAGCATGGCAGGAAATACGTTTGGTGCAGTATTTAAGGTGACAACATGGGGTGAATCTCATGGCACAGCCCTGGGCGCAGTTATTGACGGATGCCCTCCAGGGCTTGAACTCACTGCGGAGATGATTCAGCAGGAGCTTGAAAAACGTCGTCCCGGCAAGGGAGGGGCAACGTCACCCCGAAGTGAGCCGGATCAGGTACAGATCATGTCTGGTACCTTTAAACCTGAAGGTTGTCGTTGCGAGAAGACAACCGGCACCCCTATTTCTCTTGTGATTTTTAACAAGGACGCACATTCCAAGTCATACAGTCATCTCCAGGATGTCTTTCGGCCGGGGCATGGTGATCTTACCTATCAGGCCAAGTATGGCATCCGCGATCATCGGGGCGGTGGCCGTGCTTCGGCAAGAGAGACTGCGGCCCGGGTGGCTGCCGGTGCTGTGGCCAAACAGCTTTTGAGTCAATACAATATGTCGGTACAGGCGTATACTGTCGCCCTGGGAGGGATCAACACTGTAAAACGAGAGCTTTCCCAGGTGGCGGATAATCGGTTGTTCTGCCCTGACAATGAAGCTGCAGAGCGTATGGAGGCGCGGGTAAAAGAAGTCCGTCGGCAGGGGGATACAGTGGGCGGGATTGTTGAGATTCGTGCCAGCTGTCTGCCCGGACTGGGTGAGCCTGTCTTTGATAAACTTGATGGTGAACTGGCCAGAGCGTTGATGTCCATTGGGGCAGTAAAAGGTGTGGAGATTGGTGCCGGCTTCGGTGCAGCTGCGATGCTGGGGTCAGAGAACAACGATCCCATATCACCCTCCGGCTTTCTTGGCAATAATTCAGGAGGGATTCTTGCCGGTATCAGCAATGGTGAAGATCTCGTTGTCCGGGTCGCGGTCAAGCCGATACCTTCTATTCATAAAGAGCAGCAGAGTGTCAATCTGCAAAACGAACCTGTTGAAATAAAGGTGGGCGGACGACATGATATTTCCGCCATTCCCCGGATAATTCCGGTGTGTGAGGCCATGGTGCGCCTAACCCTTGCCGATCATCTTCTCCGCCAGCTGGCGTTGCAGGAAAACCGCCAGCCAAAATGAGTGGCCAAAAAGTACAATCTGCCCGTCGGAGCAGCGGTTTAGCTGTGCGGGACGTCCTGATGGTCAGTCGTGAGTATGACATGCTGGCAGGCGCGGGCGGGGTAAAGGATGTCTGTCGACAACTGGCAGAAGCCCTGGTTCGGCACGCTGATTGCCGGGTACGGGTGGTCTTGCCCAGGTATGGTTTTATTGATCCGACTGGCCTGGGATTTTCAAAAGTTGTTTTTGGCGCAAACCGGAGTTCTTTTGCCGTGGATATGCATTATCCGGACAGGGAAAGGCGGGAGCAGGTTTCAGTCTGGCATAACCGCCTGCAAGGGGTGGATGTTTATCTGATTGAGGCTTCCAGGTTTGCAGAAAAAAAGGGGGTGTACACCTATACGGCTGACGATGAAACCCAAGAACCATGGCAGCGTTGCGGGATGGGGCATTACGATTATTTTGCCATGAATATTCTCCTGCAAAAGGCAACGCTTGATCTGCTCATTTTGCTTAATGACCAGCCAGATATTATCCACTGCCATGATGGTCATGCGGCGACTTTGCCGGCGTTGATGCGGGAGTTGCCGGGCTATCGGCATTTTTTTGTCGATACCGGAGCATTGGTCACCATTCATAATGCAGGGAGGGGCTATCATCAGGAAATTGCTGATCTTACGTTTTGTCAAGCCGTTACCGGGCTGCCATCTTCGGTCATTGGTGACAGTCTGCTGGGCAACTGCTTTGATCCTTTCGTGTCTGCGGCTGGTCGGGCAGTGATGAATACGGTCAGCGAAAACTATGCAAGAGAGCTGCAGCAGACCAGTGAAGATGCCCGCACCGGTTGGCTGGGGCATGAACTGCTCAAGCGTGGAGTGAAAATATTTGGCATAACCAATGGTATCAACCCTGAAGATTATAACCCTGAGGAGCCTGACATCTTAGGGCTTGCTGCAGGCTTTTCCCCGGCAAAGGGCGATTTAGCCGGAAAAGCTGTCTGTAAGAATGATTTGCTGGCTCTTTGCAGTAGGGATGGCCATTGGCCAGGTGTTACCCGGCATGGGTATCTGGCCAAAACCCCTGAACTTCCTCTGCTCAGTTTTATTGGCAGATTGACTCCGCAAAAAGGTGTTGATCTGTTACTACAGGCCATACCGCTATTGCTGGCAGAAAAGAAAGAAGAGACGTTTCAGCTTGTGCTTCTTGGCTCGGGAGAACCGGAACTGGAACAGCAGCTCGAAATTCTGGCTACCAGAGCATCTTTTGCCGGCCGGATTTGTTTTTTAAACGGATATGACCCAGGGCTTGCCAACAGGGTATATGCTGGAGGGGATTTCTTTCTCATCCCCTCTCTGTATGAACCTTGCGGTCTTACCGACTACATGGCGCAGCTCATGGGTAATCTTCCTGTTGTTCACCATGTGGGCGGGCTGGTCAAAGTCGTGGACGGAGAGACAGGGTTTGCCTATACGCAGCATGGGGCAAAGCCCCTGGCACAGACCATGCAACGGGCAGTTTCTCTTTACTTCAACCATCCGGAAAGACTCCTGGCCATGCAAAAAGAGGCTGTTCTCCGAATTCATAAAACCTCGAGCTGGAAGCAGGTGATACGAAAATATTGTAAGTTATACACCACTGCCTGCAGAGTGTAGCGTTCATGTCTCAATTGTTTAAGAGCTTGATCAGCATGGAGTGACTATTATCATTTCCGGATCGGTCAGATTCTTTAGCAGTGGAATAATCTCGGCATCAAGGATGAAAATGGTAGGCTGTTGCGTTCTGCCTTGAAGCGGGCAAAAAAGCACATTTGGAGAAACTCAAAGCAATGTTGCCAGCATGTTCTTTAAAAAATACATCCCATGGGGATGAAAACAGACATGACTGGTTTGAGCAGCGGCGGGATTTTTTCATACGCCAGTTGTTTGATGATTTTTTTGCTATTCTTCGCTCCTTTCAAACCCTTTATCTTCTCTATCTTGGCAGCAGGGAATCCGAAAGTGCCATGGAATTTGACCTGCTTGCCGAAAAAAATGCAGGACTGCGCTCCCAGATTTGGGACAGGCTCACCATGATGGTAGGGACTGAATTGAACAAGGGGCCATTATGGCAGCTTAAGGATTTATGTCATCGTTTATGGCCCGAGGAAGAACAAAGGGCGCAATTTGAAGGCTCGTTGATTGACTGGTTTATCGGATCGATTTTCCATGAGGCAATGAAGCTCAAGGAGAATATCTATATTCTTGGCAGCTATGGCCCGACAGCACTGAAAAGGCGAGATTCAGGGAGCCTGGGTGGGGGGGCGCAAAATCTGGCGCATGTGCTTGACGTATCAACTCTTGTTCGGCGGGTTGTACTTGATGTACACTCGCAGCTGAATCAGCTGGCATTTCTCTTTGGCCGGACAAGTTATCTTCTGCGTACCATGTTGCCGGGGTTATCCGCCAATGTTCTGCTTGTACGGTTGCTTGCAGAACGGGAACAGATGGTTTTTGACCTGTGGAGCGAAGAGAGAGAAGCGCTGTTCAGCGATATGTTTTCAGGCCGCCCTGAGCAGGGGTTTTGTGTTGCCGGAAAGGGCTATTTGTCCGGCCAGTGGCTTCCGCAGGCCAGGATGATGTATGAGCATGCCCTTCGCATTGACGAGCATTGCCAGGAGGCGCGCCGGCAGCTAATCAGTATTGCAGATAAGACGCGGCATATGGATGGGATGGGAGAAATGGATGCATAACATCTCGTGGTGTTAACCCAAATATTTTACACGCGGTCTGCTGCAGATAAGCGCAGACTTCGACGACCTTTGTAGAATATCCGGGTTTACTTTTTAAGGAGAATTGACATGAGCATCAGGATAGGAATAAATGGCTTTGGACGGATTGGCAGAAATATTTTTCGGGCAATGGCCTGTGATTCCACCTTTCAGGATATTGTTGTGGTGGGTATCAATGACCTCACCGACGTGAAGACCATGGCTCATCTTCTCAAATATGATTCTGTGATGGGGGTGTACAATGCTGAGGTCGGTGCAGATGAAGAGGGATTGCTGGTCAATGGCCGGAGTATTCCCGTCTCATCGCATCGCTCTCCGGCAGATATTCCCTGGCAGGCGCTGGGTGCGGATTATGTCTTGGAATGCACAGGTTTTTTTCGTGATCTGGAAAAAGCTGCCCAGCACATTGATGCCGGGGCAGGCAAGGTGATAATTTCAGCTCCGGCCAAGGGGCAGGTGAAAACTATTGTCATGGGGGTCAATGAGGATGAATATGACCCGACAGTGCATCATGTGGTGTCCAATGCCTCGTGTACAACCAATTGTCTGGCTCCGGTTGCCCAGGTGATTCTGGATAATTTTGGTATTAAGCGCGGGTTGATGACAACAGTGCATGCGTATACCGGCGACCAGCGTTTGCTGGACTTCCCCCATAACGATCTGCGTCGGGCCAGGGCTGCTGCCATGTCGATGATCCCTACCAATACTGGGGCAGCCGCAGCCGTTGCCCTGGTTATACCTGAGCTGAAGCACAAGTTTGATGGCCTTGCCGTACGGGTGCCAACCCCTGATGTCTCTCTGGTGGATGTCGTTATGGAGGTTGAGCAGGAAGTGAGCGTGCCGGAGGTGAACCAGGCCCTGCGTGAGGCAGATGGCAGATTTCTGCGTTATTGTGAAGAGCCGCTTGTCTCTATAGACTTTCAGGGCGATCCTCATTCCTCGATAGTTGACGGACTTTGCACCAGGGTGCTTGGCACCAGCGTGAAAATTATGAGTTGGTATGATAATGAATGGGGGTACTCCAACAGGATGCTCGATCTGGTTCTCCATATGGATGCAAATAAACCGTTGTAATCTCAAGGGCAAAGAGGTATGACAAAACAGGAGCAAAGAGCGGGCAGCGTACTGGTTGGCGCCTTGTCTGTAGAGCATAGAGATTTCTTACCAAGGAGACCAAGATGAAAAAAATATCATTGGCTGTTGCGGCAGTTGTGGCCTTGTCGACAAGTTCCGTACTGGCTGCCGGGCATCACTGGGGATATTCCGGGGAGGGTGCACCGGAGCACTGGGCAGAGTTAAATCCGGCCTTTGAAACCTGTGCAAAAGGGGTGAATCAATCACCTGTTAATCTGAGGGGTTTTGTTGAGGCGGAACTTGCTCCATTGGATTTTAACTATACAGGCCTTGCCACTGAGATAGAGAATAACGGACATACCATCCAGGTACATTATGCCGCAGGTTCCACCCTCAAGGCTGCCGGGAAAACTTTTATTCTCAAGCAGTTTCACTTTCATTCACCCAGTGAAAACCAGATTAATGGCGAGCATTTTCCCATGGAAGCACATTTTGTCCATGCCGATTATCAGGGAAATCTTGCCGTTGTTGCGGTGATGTTTAAAGTAGGGGACGAAAATAAAGCACTCAAAAAACTGTGGCGGCAGATGCCCGGAGAAGAAGGGAAAATCGGGCTTGCATCCCAGGTCAAGGCAGAGGAGTTGATGCCTGAGGATAGAGAGTATTACCGATTCAACGGCTCTCTGACCACGCCACCCTGCAGCGAGGGGGTTGTCTGGATGGTTCTGAAACAGCCGGTGTCGCTCTCAGAAGCACAGTTAAAACAGTTTACCACAGTGATGGGGCAGCCAAATAATCGCCCTGTTCAGGCGGTGAATGCGCGTCCGATTCTTCAGTGAGGGATGTTTGTAAACAAGTGATATCGTCTCATTTGCCGACATGGATGCGTCCGCATTCTGTGTCGGCAAATTTTTCTTTTTTCTTTTTTCTTTTTCTTCTGTTCTTTTCCTGTGAGTGATACTCTTGCCTGATCAAGGCCAAGCCTCAGGCGCAGAGGGGGATGAGGGAAAATGATGATTGACAAATACGCTAAAATACGATTAATTATTAGTTTCTATTTAGGATGAAACAGACAGTTTTGACTCAAATTGCGGCCATTTTGTCGCCTCGTAGTTATTAATCCAAAAATATACTAACAATTTTTACTTCAGGAGAGATTCCAATGGCAATGACGGTAAAAGCTATCGCTGAGAGCATCAACATTATGGGAACCCGCAGTGGATCTGCCATGAAAGAGCGTAATCCCGGCCCGGTACAGGAAATGGCCAAAGAGGAAACTGCCGCCGGAGCCACCTATCTTGATCTCAATATCGGGCCTGCCCGTAAAGACGGTACAGAATTGATGCCATGGGTTGTAGAAACCGTACAGGACAGCGTTGATATTCCTCTTTGTCTGGACAGTACCAATACCGATGCCATGGCTGCCGGATTTAAAGTGGTCAAGAATAAAACCGAAGCCATTATGAACTCCATTTCAGCCCAGCCCGAGCGGATGGAAGCGTTGATCCCGGTGGCCGCAGAAGCAGGATGTGACGTTATTGCCCTGCTCTGGGGGCCGGATGGTATGCCCCGTGACTCTGCAGAACGTGCGGCCATGTCTGTTGATCTGATGATGGCACTCAACGAGGCTGGAATTCCCAATGAAAAAATTCTTTTTGATCCCATTGGAACTCCGATTACCCTTGGTGCTGACCAGATAGCTGCAGGGCTTGAGTTTATGATGATGCTTCCTGATATTGCGCCGGGAGCAGGTTCAACAGTGGGGCTCTCCAATGTCTCCAACGGCGTTGCTGAGAATTTACGGAAATATCTTGATCGCACCTACCTGATAATGTTGATGAAGTATGGTATCAGCACAGCTATTGTCAACTCCTATGATGCTGAGCTTATGGCTATCTGTAAAGGTGAGCGTCAGGATCTTGTGGATATGGTTCACGGTATGATGGATGGCACAGACCCTGATCCGGCATCTCTTGAAGGGACTGCTCTTGAGCATTATAAAACCTATAAAGCATTATCTGGCCAGACTATTTTTTCTGAATCCTGGCTGGAGCTGTAGTCGCTTTTGCTACTTGTTTTTGGCAAACTCGTTCATGCATTGGTTATTCTCTGAGAGGGGAGGGCGGCTCTTGACAGATGTCGCCCTGAACCACTGATTTATGGAGCGAAAAATACCAGGCCATCATCTGGTTTATGGCACCCTTCACGATTATCTCACTGGCGAAGAGCTGCCAGATACAGATGATGAACGGTTCCGCCAGAATCTTGAACGAATGCTGGTTGAAGAAAAGGGGTTTTCCAGAGACGAGTTGGAGCCCAGGCTGGTTATCGAGACAACCTTTAATAAAATTTTTGTTCGTTCTGTTATCGATTTAACCGTTTCTGTTGGTACAAAACGATTGTTTGTCCTTCGTTACGGCCCCGGCTCGCTGGTGACCAGAGAAAAACCGGCATTGGCTGCTGCCCGGGTACTTGAGCGGGATTACTGTATTCCCCTTTGTGTCGTGACCAATGGTCGGGATGCGGAACTCCTTGAAACCTCCAGTGGCCAGGTGCTGGCAACCGGCATGGAAAGCATACCGGATCGCAAGCTTGCCGGGCAGCTGATTGAGGAGTACAGTTGCAAGCCGCTTGAAGACGAGGCTGTACGGGAACGTACTTTGCGTGTACTGAATGCCTTTGATCTGGAAGTGTGCTGCATGAACGATTCCTGTAGCCTGCCAGAGAAAAAATAACGTGCCTCCAATGTAGAACCTTCTGTCGGTAACTGCCGGCATTTATTAATTATAACTGATGTGAAACACGAATCATGAGTAACTCGACAACGAATTGGAAAAAGACTTCCTGGCGCGATCATCCGGTCTTGCAACAGCCTAAATGGCCGGATGAAACTCAGCTTAGTGCAGTACTGGAGTCCATTGGTCAGCTCCCCCCGCTGGTTTTTGCCGGTGAAATTCGCGACCTTAAGGCAAGTCTTGCCCAGGCTGTGCATGGAGAAGCGTTTTTGCTTCAGGGTGGCGATTGTTCGGAAGAGTTCAGCCGTTGTACTGCCCCAAATATCAGAGATACCTTGAAGGTCTTGTTGCAGATGGCGGTTATCCTCACCTATGCCGGCGGAAAACCCGTTGTCAAGGTAGGACGGATTGCCGGTCAGTATGCCAAGCCCCGCTCCAGTGACACGGAAATGGTTAATGGCGTTGAGCTACCCAGCTATCGCGGTGATATGGCTAATTCGGTTGAGCCTGAGCTAGAGGCTCGTATTCCCAATCCCGATCGCTTGCTGCAGGGCTATAATATGTCTGCAGCTACTCTGAACCTGCTGCGCGCCTTTACTAAAGGTGGTTTTGGTGCCCTGCATCGTGTCCAGGCCTGGAATCAGGAGTTTGTTAAACAATCCCCCATGGGGCGCTCATATGAACGCCTGGCCAGGCAGATCAGTCAGGCGTTAGACTTCATGCAGACCATTGGTATAGATGTTGAGTCTCCCCAGCTTAAGCAGGCGCAGTTCTTTACCTCCCATGAGGCGTTGTTTCTGGGGTACGAAGAAGCACTCACCCGCGAGGACTCCCTGGATGGCGGCTGGTATGACTGTTCCGGTCACATGCTGTGGATTGGTGATCGTACCCGCCAGATTGATGGTGCCCATATAGAATTTTTGCGGGGAGTACTCAATCCTTTAGGGATGAAAGTCGGCCCCAAGCATGAGATTGACGATATCCTGGCCATAATAGAGCGGTTGAATCCAGAAAATGAGGCTGGCAGAATGACCTTGATCGCCCGTTTTGGAGCCCGTGATATTGAAAAATATTTGCCACCGCTCATTCGAGCAGTTAAGCGCGAAGGCTTGAATGTCGTCTGGAGCTGTGACCCCATGCATGCCAATATCCGCAAAGCTGAGAGTGGTCACAAGACCCGCAGTTTTGATGATATCTTGTCTGAACTGCATTGCTTCTTTGAGCTGCACTGGGCTGAAGGAACCGTGCCGGGTGGTGTCCATTTCGAGTTAACCGGAGATAATGTTACTGAATGTACCGGCGGTGCTCGTCAACTGGCAGATGATCAGCTTGGTCTTAACTACCTGACCACATGTGACCCGCGTCTTAATGCAGAACAGTCTCTGGAGATGGCTTTTCGAATTGCCGAGATGATCAGGAGCTGATCTCCGCTATTCCCCAGTTGGCAGGCGGTTGAAGGATTGTATGACCCTCAACCGCTTTTTTTATGCCCTGCTGTACCGTCTCGGTCGGTGTTTCCGGAAAAGGAAAGTTGCATGATTACTATCTCTCTATTACTATGCCCGTTTTAGAAGCGAACCCCATAAGCAAACTTCCGGTGATTACTCATACCTCTCAGCCGATATGACCCTTCTGATATTTTTTTTCTGTATGTCCATTGGTTTTTCTTTTCTCTGTTCCATCTGGGAAGCGGTGTTGTTATGCATCACTCCAGCCTTTATCAATACGCTGCTCAAGGAAAAACCTGCTCTTGGCGAGCGGGTTCAGGTGTTTAAGGCAGAAGTTGACCGTCCTCTTTCGGCGATTTTGAGCTTGAATACCATGGCGCATACTGTGGGCGCGATTGGGGTAGGGGTGCAGGCCGGGAAAGTTTTTGGCACCCATACACTGTCTCTTGGTTTGGTGCAGATCAGTTATGAATCAATTATTGCCGGATTAATGACCCTGGCAATCCTGGTACTCTCAGAAATAATTCCCAAGACCATTGGTGCAAATTACTGGAAAGAGTTAACCCCGTTCACCATGGCTGCCGTCACCATTCTCATGGTCGTGCTCAAACCCCTGGTCTGGTTGAGCCAGTGGATCACCAAACATTTAAAAAAGGACAAGAACCAGAGTGTGCTGAGTCGTGCAGATTTCGCGGCATTTGCCGAGGTTGGAGTCAAGAGTGGAGCAATAAACCAGAATGAATCACGGATTATTAGCAATTTGCTAGCATTGCAGACTGTCCCGGCCTCAGCCATTATGACACCCCGATCAGTGATGGTTACGGCAGATGAAGGCTGGAGTGCAGATACATTTTGTCAGAAAAAAGGGACAGCAGCTTTTTCAAGAATCCCACTGTACCATGAAGAACCCGACAATATTACAGGGTTTGTCCTTCGTGATGAAATCCTGCGCTGCGTGGCTGAAGATCGGGGAGAAACGCTTCTTTCAGATTTGAAACGGCCTGTTCCTGCGGTGGTTCCGGCTATACTGCTCCCTGATCTGCTGGATATGCTTCTGGAGAAGAGGAGTCATCTTGCTGTGGTCGTGGATGAATTTGGCAGTGTCCTGGGCTTGGTCACCATGGAGGATGTGCTGGAAACTCTGCTGGGGATAGAAATTGTTGATGAAACAGATACTGATGTCGATTTACAGGTATTGGCCCGCAGGAAATGGGAAGAACGTGCCCGTCAACATGGCCTTGATTGAAGGCTGGAGGATTGAGGGCGTGTCGTCAGTATTGAATGTATTAACAACCCTTGACGTGATGAATGGAGGAAATATGAAAAAAAGTATTGCGGTGTTGTGTCTGCTGTTGTTTTCAGCTTCGTTTTCCCTGGCTGCAGAGCCTGTAAAAATTGGCATGATTACTACTCTGTCGACCAAGGCCGGGTATCTGGGGGAAGATATCCGTGACGGCTTTAAACTGGCCATTGCCATGGAACAGGGCAAACTTGGCGGTGTGCCGGTGGAGCTTCTGGTGGACGATGATGGCCGAAAACCGGAAAAGGGTCGTCAGATTGCCGAGCGGTTTATTAAAAAAGAACATGCTCACATCCTGACAGGAATCGTGTTCTCCAACGTGGCCATGGCTGTTGTTCCCAAGGTCGTGAAGCAGGGAGTGTATTACATAAGTCCAAATGCCGGGCCTTCTCGTCTTGCCGGTAAGGGATGTGATCCCCGTTATTTCAATGTGGCCTGGCAAAATGATAATCTCTCAGAGGTGGTTGGCCAGTATGTAAAAAACAAAGGATATACAAATGTCTATCTGCTGGCACCAAACTATCCGGCAGGAAAGGATGCGCTGGCCGGGTTTAAACGATTTTACAAGGGGAAAATTGCCGGAGAAGTGTATACCACCCTTGGTCAGTCCGATTATGCCGCTGAGCTGGCAACCCTTCGTGCAGCAAAACCAGATGCGGTATTTTTCTTTCTTCCCGGTGGCATGGGGATCAACTTTTTAAAACAGTATGCCCAGGCAGGCTTAAAAGAGAGTATTGATGTCTTTGGTCCGGCATTTTCTTTTGATGAACGCATATTAAACGCTGTAGGTGACGCTGCCGTTGGCGTTGTCAACGGCTCTCAGTGGTCAGTGGATCTTGACACGCCTGCAAATAAAGAGTTTGTTGACGCATTTATTAAAGCCTATGGCCGCACCCCGACCCTGTATGCCAGTCAGGGCTATGATGATGCCCGCTTGATTGGATCTGCATTGCGGGCGGTTAAGGGGGATATGGCAAAACTTGAAGAGTTTGGTGCAGCCCTTGAAAAGGCAGATTTTGTCTCTGTTCGAGGTGCATTTCGGTTTGGGGCGAACCATCATCCAATCCAGGATATTTATGTCCGGCAAGTTGTTAAGGATACGACAGGCAGGATTACCAACCGTATTTTATCAAAGGTATTTACCGACCATCAGGATGCTTATGCCGCAGAGTGCAGGATGCAGTAAAGGCTGGTTAGTGTCTGTTCAAAAATGAGGATTTTTGTTCGAGGTCAGGTAAGCGACCGACAGGAGACTCCGAGGATTGCGAAAAAAATAAGCGCAGGCATATGGTTGATATTCCAAGCATTATTTTTTGAGCATGACGCAGAGATCGGACACAAAGACCATTTTGGGACAGGCACTGGTTAACATGCATCTGGTCGCAGATGATCTCATCGATGTTCAAGCACAAGAGTGAACCAATGAAGAATATTTACCGTGTTGTGCCTGTTTTTTTCTCTATACTTTTTTTCTGCCTGCCCGCATTGGCTCAGGAACCGGTGAAAATTGGCATGATAACCACCCTGTCCACCAAGGCTGGCTATCTGGGTGAGGAAATACGAGATGGTTTTAAACTGGCCATGGAGCTTGAAGACGGTAAGCTCGGCGGTATCCCGGTCGAGCTGATCATCGGCGACGATGCCAGAAAACCTGAGAAAGGCCGCCAGATTGCCAAGCGGTTCATTGAACGTGATCATGTCCAGATTCTGACCGGTATTGCCTTTTCCAATGTGGCCATGGCTGTTGTTCCCAAGGTTGTCAGGCAGGGGGTCTTTTACATCAGTCCGCTTTCGGGCACTTCGTTCTTTGCCGGTAAAGGCTGCAGCGAGAATTTTTTTAATGTTGCCTGGCAGACAGATAATCTCTCTGAAGTTATTGGTCATTATGCCACAGAACAGGGGTATAAAAATGTATATATTATTGCCCCGAACTACATAGCAGGAAAGGATAATGTTGCAGGATTTAAACGGTTTTATAAGGGAAACATAGCTGCTGAGGTCTACACATCTTTGGGGCAGGCCGACTATGCGGCCGAACTGGCGGCATTGCGTGCGGCAAAACCTGATGCCGTCTATTTCTTTCTGCCAGGTGGTATGGGCATTAACTTTTTAAAGCAGTATGCCCAGGCCGGTTTGAGCGGGCATATTCCACTCATGGGGCCCGCAGCAACAGATGAACGGCTGCTTAAGGCAGTGGGCAAAGCCGCAGAAGGCGTGATAAACTCTTCCCAGTGGAGTGCAGATTTCAATAACCCGGCAAACGTGACCTTTGTTGCGGCGTTTAAGAAAAAATATGGCCGTATCCCGACCCTGTTTGCCTCCCAGGGGTATGACGCTGCCCGCTTAATCGGTTCAGCATTACGTGAAGTCGGGGGTGATGTTGCACGCGAAAAGAAATTTCGAACAGCCCTTGAACACGCTGATTTTGCAAGCGTGAGGGGTGCTTTTCGTTTTGGGGCAAACCATTTTCCCATTCAGGATTACTATGTTCGTGAAGTGGTAAAAAATACAGATGGCGACTTTACAAACACGTTGTTGAAAAAAGTCTTTAATGATCACCAGGATGCCTATGTGAGGGAATGTGTTCGCTGAAAATGGCTGCTGTCTGCGTTTGAGATATCAGCACCATTGTCACTGGGATAAACCAGTATCGCTGGAGCATAATCGCCAGCCACAAAAAGCTATGAACGTCAGTCACTGCGGCGTGGCACGTTTGTAAATGTTGCGACTTTCGGACAAAGGGGTGGTCACGTAATGCTTGTCCTTGAACAAATTTTAAACGGCCTTCAGCTCGGAGTGATGCTCTTTTTGATGTCTGCCGGGTTGACCCTTGTTTTCGGAATCATGCAGGTGGTTAATCTTGCCCATGGCAGTTTCTATATGATCGGGGCTTATGTGGCTGCTACAGTTGCTCTGAAAACGGGTTCTTTCCTGCTTGGCCTGCTGGCGGCACTTCCTGCTGCAGCACTCGCCGGGATGGTGGTCGAGGTACTTATTTTACGTAAACTCTACCACAGGGATCACCTTGATCAGGTACTGGCAACCTTTGGTTTGATCTTTTTTTTTAATGAACTCATCAGGATTATCTGGGGTCGACAACCGCTGTTTATGGATGTCCCGGACTGGCTTTCAGGTTCTGTAGAGTTGTTTTCCGCCATTCATTATCCGGTCTACAGGCTGGCAATCATTGGCGTGGGCATTGGTGTGGCCCTGTTTTTGTACCTGCTCTTTTCCCGTACCCGCCTTGGCATGCAGATCAGAGCCGGGGCGACCAACCGAGAGATGGTGGCAGCCTGTGGTGTGAATATCCGTCTCCTCTATACCCTCATTTTCGGGCTGGGTACTCTGCTTGCCGGACTGGCAGGAGTTATGGCCGGGCCGATTCTGGCGGTTGAGGCGGGCATGGGGGAGTCGGTGTTGATTCTTACCTTTGTGGTTATTGTGATCGGCGGCATCGGATCGGTGCGAGGCGCACTCATTGGAGCTGTTCTTGTGGGGCTGGTCGACACCCTGGCTCGCTCGTTTCTGCCCGGATTTTTCCGATTTTTTCTGGAGTCCTCATCTGCCTCTGACAGAATGGGGGCAGCACTTGCCTCCATGTCTGTCTATATTTTTATGGCGCTGATTCTTACTTTCAAACCTGCCGGACTTTTCCCGGTGACTGAGTAAGCAGGTTGATGGCTGTTAAACGCATTATCCTGGGTGCAATAGCATTGGGTTTTCTGGCGACGCTTCCTGTTCTGCTTGAATACTCTGGCCAGCAATACCTGCTGTCCCTTGCCACCAGAGTGTTAATCTATGGGCTTGCCGCATCAAGCCTTAATCTCATACTCGGCTATGGCGGCATGGTCAGTCTTGGCCATGCCGCGTTCATGGGTATTGGTGCCTATACCATGGGAATCCTCGCTTTTCACAGCTACGAAAAGCTGCCGATTATATCTATGTTTCCGCAGTTCACGGGGTCTGTGGATGCGTTAATAGTCTGGCCGGTTGCGATGATTTTTGCCTGTCTATTTGCTCTGTGTACAGGGGCGATCAGTCTGCGTACCCGGGGGATGCATTTTATTATGATCACCCTGGCATTTGCCCAGATGGTTTTTTTCTTTTTCACCTCCCTTGACACCTATGGTGGCAGCGATGGTATTTCCCTGTATGGCCGTAATGCCCTGCTCGGGTTTGATCTGGGGGATGATCAGCAGTTTTATTATCTCTGCCTTGGTCTGCTTCTCGGTTTTCTATACCTGATGCACAGATTGACCGGTTCACGTTTTGGCAGGGTGTTGATCGGCAGCCGGGAAAATGAACAACGTCTGGAGGTGTTGGGCTTTTCCCCTTTTGGTTATCGGCTGCTCAGTTACTGTATTGCCGGCAGCGTTGCCGGGCTGGCAGGGGCGCTGTTGGCCAATCAGGGTGAGTTTGTCAGCCCGGGGATGATTCACTGGACCCGTTCCGGTGAAATCATGGTTATGGTTTTGCTGGGCGGTATGGGAAGTCTTGTCGGGCCAACCCTGGGAGCAGCGGTTTTACTCTTCCTGGAAGAATACCTGGCCATGTACACGGAACACTGGATGGTTATTCTGGGGCCTTTTCTTATTCTGGTCGTCCTCTTTGGCAGAGGCGGCCTCTATGGGCTGCTTTTTGACAGGGGAAAGCACCGTGGCTGAACCTCTGCTTACTCTTGATAGCCTTGGCAAATCGTTTGGGGCTCTGCAGGTTTGTGACCGGGTCAGTTTTGATGTCTTTACCGGCGAGCTGCATGCCTTGATTGGCCCCAATGGTGCCGGGAAAACGACCCTGCTCAACCTGGTCACCGGGTTATTGCCTGCAAGCCAAGGCGATTTATGGTTTAACGGGCAGCGGATAACTTCATATTCAGTGGCTAAACGGGCCCGATTGGGGATGGCCAGATCGTTTCAGATTACTTCGCTTTTTCCAGCCTTTACCGTGCAGGAGAATGTCTCCCTTGCCGTACAGGCGGTGCAGGGGAGCAGCTATCGATTCTGGCAGCGGGCAGCAAATAATACGACATTGCAGCAGGCAGCAGCTGCAATCATTAACCGGGTCGGACTCAGGCAGCGGTCAGAAGTCATCGCCTCAAGTCTTGCCCATGGTGAGCAACGCCTGCTCGAAATGGGGATGGCTCTGGCCACAGCGCCGGAACTGCTTTTGCTCGATGAACCGATGGCAGGTCTTGGGCCGGGCAGTTCAAGAACGCTTGCGACAATGATTCAGGGGCTGAAGGGCGATGTTACTATTTTACTTATCGAACATGATATGGAAGCGGTTTTTTCGCTGGCGGATCGGATTACTGTGCTTGACCAGGGACGTGTCGTTGCCACTGGCACACCTGAGCAGATACGCAAGAACCCGGTGGTGCAGGATGTGTATCTAGGTACGGCATGCTTGATTTAACTGATATTGAAACCTGTTACGGCAATGCCCGTGCCCTTTATCGCGCTTCCCTTCATGTGGGCGCAGGAGAGGTCGTTGCCCTGATGGGAAGAAATGGTATGGGGAAAACCACGGTTATTCGGTCTATAATGGGCTTGACTCCTCCAAACAGGGGAACGGTCTCTTTTCAGGGCAGACTCATCCATACGTTGTCACCGTATAAAATCGCCCGCATGGGTATAGGGTTGGTGCCTGAGGGCAGGCAGATTTTTCCCACGTTAACGGTTCGTGAAACGTTGCTGGCAGTTGCGGCAAATTATACCGGCAGCCCTGATCCCTACACCATGGAGCGGGTGTTCGCTATATTCCCCAGATTAAAAGAGCGGGTTAACCATCTTGGCCGCGAGCTTTCCGGTGGTGAGCAGCAAATGCTTGCCATTGCCCGTGCCCTGATGATCAATCCGTCCCTGCTGCTCCTTGATGAGGCCACCGAAGGATTGGCACCTATTTTATGCCGTGAGATCTGGCAGGGGTTGAAACTGCTCAAAGAACGCGGCATGTCTCTTCTGGTGGTTGATAAGAATATTAAACAGTTGCTGGAAATCAGCAACAGATGTGTCATCATGGAAAAAGGGAGCGTGGTCTGGAAAGATCAGGCACCGTTCACCCGTTTTTCCGATCAGGTTAAAATGCGCTATCTTGGCGTGTGAGGAGTGATGCCATGTTTCCCCTGCGTGATGAAAACCCGACCAGTCGCCCTCCGGTGACCACTGTCATAGTTATTGCCCTCTGTACCCTTTCCTGGGTGTTTGTTCAGGGGATGGGTGGGGCGCAACCTCTTGCCCGTTCATTATGTGCATTCGGGATGATTCCGGCAAAACTTTTTGCTCTGATGCCCGCTGGTACCCAGGTGCCGGTGGGTGGGGGGATGTACTGTGTCATGCAGGGACAGCGGGGTATATTTACCATTATTACCCACATGTTTATGCATGGCGGCTGGTTTCATCTTCTTGGCAATATGTGGTTCCTTTGGATTTTTGGGGATAATGTCGAAGACTCGATGGGGCCGGTACGTTTTGCGCTCTTTTACATCGTTTGTGGGCTTGTGGCCGCTTCTGCACAGCTTGTCACTGATCCGTCAAGTACGCTTCCCATGGTGGGTGCTTCCGGGGCAATTGGCGGCGTCATGGGAGGGTATGGCCGTTTGTATCCCCATGCCAGGGTACATACGTTGTTGATTTTAGGGATTATTTTTACCACTGTATCCATGCCTGCCTATGTCATGCTTGGCTATTGGTTCCTGTTGCAGCTGATTGGCGGTATTCCCAGTCTGTCAGCTGCCGGTGGCGGTGTGGCCTTCTGGGCGCATGTTGGTGGCTTTGCAGCAGGATATGTGTTGGTTACGGTATTTAAAAAACCCAACTTTGTCGTGTAACGTAGTGTAATTTTGTATTATTTTTTAGGCTGTCTTTTATTGGAGACAGAGGAAATCGTATAAATATAAAGGATTAGCTTTGCGGCATGGCATCCTGTCTCTTTTTGGTGACACCATGCCAAGCTTCTGTGTCAAAACAGCGCTCGGAATTCTTGTTTTGTGGAAATTTCAGCAAGGCAGGATATTTGTCATATCGTATCATCTGGAAATGTTAAGTAATGTCAAAATTCGTTGCAGTAGAGGATGATCTGGCACACAGTATGCTTCACCACAGGGAGATTTTCTGTTAATTGAGCTGAGGTGATGACTATGTTGACTATCTGCTACGTGTGTAATCGAATAGAAAAAGTGGAATCCCAAGACGACGTGAACAGGAAATCTCATCACGAAGCTGTCTCCCACGGCTATTGCCCGGAGTGTTTCTCTGATCTTATGGCCGAGTTGTCCATGTCACTTCCAGGGTGGGACAGGCAAGATGCAGAGATGGCTGCTTCCGGGGTATGCCGTCAGCCAGCTCCGTCCCATCATTTGTCTGCGGTTTTGTAACCGTTGACCAGCACCCCTGCTTCGTCCGATCAGCTCTCCTCGCATAGGCGGTGACACCGCTTCGCTGTTATAGCTCGTCGCCCTGCTTGAACGAATCAGGGGCACTGGTCAACGGGTTACAGGTTGGTGTAATATCAAGGCTACAGCTCCCTTGGTGAACGGTTACGCGGTGTTTGCCCATTAGGCCATCAGCTGAAGCCTGAAGCAGCTTGCGAGGGGTTTTTGGCTTTGCGCCTCTGGCGTGATACTCTCTGCCTGAGTTTATTTTTTCGCAATTCTCGGAGTCTCCCGCCGGTCGCTTATCTGAGCTCGAACAAAAATCCTCATTTTGGGACAGACACTAGTGTCATGTCAACTATCGAGTGTCGGATAAAGTCTGAATAATTTGATCCGCGCAT
>RKSL01000003.1 GCA_008633435.1 Candidatus Desulfobulbus rimicarensis
GAGAGTCCAGCTCACGAAAGGCCTGGAGCAATTCCGGCAACCCTTTTCTTTTGTGGCCTGTAGACGGAAACAACAGTGTCATTTTTGCTGTATCTATGCGGTGTTCTTTGCGGATGATCGCTTCTTCGCGTTGATCTGTTTTTTTAAAAAAATCAGTATCCACTGGCGGATAGACAACCGATAGCCGAGATGAGTCAATATCTGAATAGTATTTGACTATATCATCGGCAATGGATTTCGAATGGGCTACAATATGGGGAACCCGGTCAAGCATTGAACGTTCGAACCTGGTTTCCATGGCATCATGGAAACGTTTCAATATATGTCGATACCCTGTACCCGCGTGTATTGATGCGGGATGAACTCCACCAACAATGGCGATATCAGGGGCAAATGTTCTGGTCAGAGCAAGGGATAAATCATAATCCTTTCGATCAAAATGCTCATTACATTCTTTAAGGAAAACATACTTCTTCCAACGACGGGGAAAATAAAACAATTTTTTTCTGTGTACCTGGCAATCAAACTTGGCTGCAAAACGTTCATCCACTTGATAAGAATGTATGTGAATTTCGTCTTTAGCCGACAGGAAACCTTGAATCAGACACTGCATGTAGGCTTCCATGCCACCACCGTCACTGAACTGATTATGGATAATTGCAATTCTCATAATGTATCAGGTCACGAAATTATCCCAGTCTTCGGGGTTCTTCTTCGACCCGACTCTGAATATGCGAACAAAACTGCCGAAAAAAGAGAAAAAAGAAAAGCTGTCTCAAACACTTTTAAATACGATTCCGTAAACATAATAACCATAAAAAACAGAGGAAAAGCAAAGCGAACTCGCTGCCACTCATCATGCCTGACCCATGCCTCACGAAACATAGTTATAAAAATGAGGAGAAACGCTGTAATGCCGGGTATCCCGACGGTGGCAGTCACAAGCAGGTACTGATTGTGAGGATTATCCGTTGCTATGTGCCAGGGACTCAACTCCCAGTTATGCCAGTAATAAGCGATGGCAAACCCTCCCGTGCCGATGCCCAACAGGGGGTGTCGCTTAATAATTGCCCAGCTGTTCTGCCAGAACAGTAAACGCAACCCCACTGAAGTATCAGGGTTTTCACGAAACTGTCGGACTTCATGGCAGGCAGTATCCACCCGCTCCTGAAATACCGGGCTGCAGGAATAGCTGGCCACAAAAAGGGTCGGCACAATGAGGCAAACCGCAGCTAAAGCCCTTAATTTTCTTTTTTGAAATATTTGAAATATAAGAAGAATCAAGAGAACAAAAAAAACGAGCTGGCCGATACGTCCTTCGGTAATGAACATATTAAATGTCATCACTCCCGCAAAAATATACAGTCCAACCCGTTCTAGAGTCTCCCGTCCCCCCCATATTGCCTCATGAATAACGAGATAAATTCCGAACGCAAGAAGTGGATTGTACACTATGTGCGAATTTTTCTTCGTGAGGTGCGTGGTTGTTACATCTGCGTAGTGGAGAATATCAAACCAGGCCAGATACGTCGCCAGCATGGCAAGACACAAACCTGTCAGAAAAAAATACAAATAACGACGACGGTGCCGGGTGTCAACAGCGGTCAGGAAAACCGGCATCAACGCCAATTTCCATCGGGCTTTAATAACATCCAGTCCGGCAGGTACATCCGGGCTCCAAATCAATCCGAGAACAAGTACTCCTAAAAATGCGAGTACCGTAAGAGCAACGGGGTTATGAAAAATTTTAGCCAGCTTTTCCGCAAACCTTCCCTCAAATATCCAGAGCAGAAAAATGAGAATTGCCAGAACAGAAACTGCGGATGTCGATAAAATCAAAAAAAAACCAAGCAAGGCTGTCAGCCAGCCATTTATTTCTCCGGCCTTAATGCGATATTGCTGCAGAATATTTGAAGCCCTCACCAGTCTACCCGTGATTTCCTTTAGTGTTATACAGCATACTGCATGTTGTGCAAATCATAATACACGCCTTCTGTCTGGAGAAGCTGGTCGTGTGTCCCCTCTTCCACCAGGCGGCCTTTTCTCATCACAATAATACGGTCAGCATTTTTTATAGTTGAGAGCCGGTGGGCAATAACAATGGTTGTTCTGTCTTTCATCAGATTTTCCAGAGCCTTTTGTACTTTTCGCTCAGACTCAGTATCCAGAGCCGATGTGGCCTCATCGAGAATAAGGATCGGTGCATTTTTAAGAATTGCCCTGGCAATGGAAATTCGCTGGCGCTGACCACCAGACAACCTCGCTCCGGATTCTCCGATCACGGTGTCAAAGCCTTCTGGAAGTTGTTGTATAAAATCAAGGGCAAAGGCTGCATCTGCGGCCATGACAACGTCATTTTCAGTGCAGTCACTACTGCCATAACTGATATTCTCCCGAACTGAAGTATTAAACAAGATTGTCTGCTGGGTTACAAGGGCCATTTGACTGCGTAACGAATGCAGGGTGACATCCCGTACATCAATTCCATCAATCCGTACCGTACCGTGATCCACATCGTGAAACCGTGGCAGCAGGTTGGCAAGGGTGGTTTTCCCCCCGCCTGAGGGGCCGACTACGGCCAGCACTTCTCCACACCTGACCTCTAGCGCCACATTCTTTAAAACAGGCTCTCCGGGTTCATACGAAAAGCTGACATCGTCAAATACAATAGACTTGTGAAAAGGAGGCAAGACTGTCGCCTCAGGTTTATCCTGAATATTTGCTTCAATATCAAGCATCGAAAAAATTCGGGTGGCCGCTGCCAACCCGGACTGAATGGTGGAATTTATCTTGCTTACGCCTTTAATGGGTTCATAAAGCATAATAAGTGCTGTTAGAAAAGCCATGAATGCACCCATAGTTGACGTTCCTTTCAGCACCTGCATACCACCGAACCAAATTATAAGAGAAATAGCCACCCCGCCCAGAAATTCTATCATAGGGTGAGACAGACATCGATATTTTGTTTCCATCATCAGAGTATCAAACAGATGTTGAATTTGTTTGGAAAAACGTTTCTCCTCTTGTTTTTCCATACAGAATGCTTTCACTATCCGGGCGCCGCCAATGGTTTCATGCAGGATATTTGTGGCCTCACCAACACTCTTTTGATAACTGGTAGAAACCCTCCTGAATTTCTTGCCAAAGATAATTATCGGAGCCGCTGCCAGGGGTAAAAAAACAAGAGACATCAGGGCAAGGCGCCAGTCCATGTAAAAAATCACCCCCAGCAAGCCGATCACAGAAACAAAATCCCTCAGAATACGAATAAGGGCATGGGAAACCGCCCCCTGGAGCAGAGTGACATCATTAATTATTCTGGATATCAGCTCGCCTGTAGGATTATGATGAAAAAATGAAAGATCCAGCCTGTTAAGGTGCCGATAAACCTGATTACGCAGATCCCGAATTACGCATTGCCCCACCCACTCAAGCAGATAGGAGTACATAAAATAAAAAACCCCTTTAATCAGAAAAACAAACAACAGGGCCATGGGAAGAATATTGAGTAATCTTGAATCTTTATTAACAAATATTTCATCAAGAAGAGGCTTGACCATATAGGCCTGAGCCGCATTGAATCCGGCCACAAAAATCATCCCGATCATGGCGAGGATAAGTTTGCTGCGATAAGGTCCAAGAACCTTACTCAGCCGAAGAATGATTTCTTTATTGCTCACGCAGATCGTACCAATGGTATTATTAACAACAGCATACTCTCATTTACGTTGACTAATACAAATATCAGACCAGGCTGCCAAGAAAATTACCGGTCATCACCTGAAGTCTTCTGCCCCCAGTGCCAAGCAGACTTTGCACTGTTTTTACCTCTTTTTGCAATGGAGCGCCACTGAGATCAATGACCAGGTAATCAACTCTCATGTCAGCCAGCTCCTGCTGCCACTTCAACCATGAAAAAGGCACAGTGGCTCTGGCTAGAGTCAGGCCATCCCGGTGCTCAAGGGAAAACTGTTCATCTTTGGGACTGACAAAGGGTTTATCACTCTGAAGATGGGCACTGGCCAGCCTGGCTGTGAACAGGGGCGGATAGCCATAGACATACGCGCCGACTTTACACTGCTTTCTCGAGCGTTCTTTTCTTCCCTGACGTTTAAAATGGGCAATGGCCGCAGCAAAATTTTCACCTTCGGTTTCCAGGGAAAACTGGCTGCCCTGATAGCCCAGATGGACAGTGCAACGCAGTGCAGCAGAGTTAAGCAGATTCAGGGTATAATGGCTGAACAGTTCAAGCTGCCTGGCCCATTCATGATCCCGCATAAAATCAAACAAACCATATTGGGACGCATGACTGAGAACAAAGCGAAAATAGCCGTCGCGGAGAAGTCGTTCAAGAGACTTCGCGTACCAGGCAAGTTCAGACTCCTGGATAACCGCCGGTATTCTCCAGAGCAATTTACCTTTGAATTTACGTACCTTTTTATCAAGCCTTGCCAGATTATTGATGTTTGTTCTGTTTAAAGGGAGCACTATCCTTGAGGCACGTACAGGAAAACGGTGTTGCATATCTGTAATACTTGCTATTTCAATCCACCAAGGTAACTCTTTTCGCATGGTGCGGCGTCCGGGACGGCCACTTTTTCTTCCCCCCCTCCCCTTTTTCCCCTGACCACGACCAATATCCCTGGCTTTCCCTTTCCAGGCAAGATGAGTTAGTATTTCTTCAACCTCGCGTCGGTCAGCCGAGATTTTCCGACCTGCCAGTTTCCGGCTTCTCTTTTGTCCGGCCTGTTCAGCCACAAGACGTGAACCAACGTCGACTTTATAAAGACTGCCCTTAAAATATTTTCCGCTCTGCCCCTGGAGATCTGCATACAATCCGACCTGAACATTCTGACCAATTTTAGCGGATTTTTGACGCCGCCCGTTAACAAGTAAATAACGCAAAGTAAAACTTGTTCTATCACCTGTTTTCTCATTATGCAGCCTAAGCCTATCGCCTTCTTTTAACTGCGCAGTCAGGGTGAGCTGAACAAGCAACCTGTTTTTACCATCCCGGCTTCGTTCCTGTCGGACACTACCTACCCGCCCCAGAACCATGCCGCTACTGCCTGACTGTTCAGGGCTTATGGCCTCAGTTGGGGTCGTACTCAGTAAAAACCCACTACTGCGCTTTCTGGCCATGGCATCATCAAGCAGCCTGTGGGCCTCTCGTAAGACCTGTTCCTGTTCAGTATCGCTGCCATCCATGCTGTCAAGAGCCATCCGGTACGCAGCAACTGTATTTGCCACATAACGGGCACTCTTCATTCTGCCCTCAATCTTCAAGCAAGCGACTCCAGCATCTCGCAGCTCGGGCAACACATCGACACCGCAAAGATCATTCATTGAAAAGAGATACTTAGCAGCACCTTTTGCGCGACGTTCACGAGATTGTTTTGCTGATTTTGACCAGGAATAATGCCGTCTGCACGGCTGAACACATTGACCACGCAAACTGGATTTGCCTCCGTGCAAACTGGAAAACATACAGAGCCCGGAATAACTGAAACACATGGCTCCATGAATAAAGACCTCAATCTCAGCCCCGCTTGCCTTGCCGACTGCAGCTATCTCATCGACACTCAATTCACGGGCTAACACCACCCGTTCAAAGCCAAGACGAACCAGCTCCCGGGCTGCAACAGAGTTATGTACAGACATCAGAGTTGAAGCGTGCAAAGGGATATCGGGAAACCAGGAGCGAGCCAGATAGAGCAGGCCAAGATCCTGAATAATAAGGGCATCCGGCCGGATCTGTTCAAAGCAGGACAGGGCTTCAACTGCAGCAGGTAATTCAGCCTCTTTGACCAGACTATTCATGGCAATATAGATTTTAACCCCCTGCCGGTGGGCCTGGTGAACCATGGAATCAATTTCAGGATATGTAAAATCCCTGCTCAAAGCTCTGGCATTAAAGCCTGGAGCACCGACATACACGGCATCAGCACCTGCCTCAAGAGCTGCTTCAAAAGCAGGAAAACTCCCGGCTGGTGCCAGGAGTTCCATGGCCTGAGTGTTTTTTTGTCCCCGTTGACTATCAGCCATTATACTTGCCAACAGACGAAAATACCGGGATGACGACCAACGCCTTACACCACTCGAATGTTATAATCCTCATAAACTCCAACAATGGTTTTCACCATTTTTTGTAAACCATATTTTGCAGAGACAGCTGTTCGCTGTTTTGCCACCTGCTGTTCATTGCGCTCAAGATGAGCAGAAAGCTCAATAACAGCTTTGCTGGCATTTTCAACATCGCCATAATCAACAGTTCTATAATGACGAACAAACTCCAAAGGCTCCAGTACAGATGGGGTTTTACAGGTCAACAAGGGTAGGCCATACAGCAACCCCTGAATAAAAGACTGTGAAATACCCTCTGTGGCATAGGAGGAAAAAAATATCATATCAAAAGCTGAAAAATATTTTTCCGGATTCTCCCGATGTCCAGTAAGAATAAACCGCTGTTCAACGCCTGCATGGGTAATCTGCTGTTCTAAAAGAGCCCGGTCATCACCACCGCCGACTATCATAAATTTATATTTTTCAGGCAGAACAGCAGCAGTCTTAGTTATAAATCCATGCCCTTTATAATGACGTAGAAAAGCCACATTACCAACTAAAATATCCTGATCTGTTATACCATATTCCTGACGAACAGCTTCTCTATTCTGCGGGTTAAACATGAATCGTTGCTCATCAATACCCGATGACTGAACAATTATCTTTTTGGCCGATACCCCTTGTTCAACAAGTTGCTTGCCAATGGATTCACTGCAGGCAAAGACAACATGGGGGAAAATATTATAACTGAGTGGTGATGATATAGATGCCAGAACATGACGAGTTTTAATGATAAGCGGTACCCGGCAAATTCTGGCAACACAGCCTGCCATCCACGAATCTTCCGACGAATGGGTATTGACAACCTCCGGTTTGATTGAGGTAAACAGGGCGTATAAATCCCGCCAGGCTCTCACATTGAATTTTGATGAAAAATCGATATAATGTACCGGGATGTCCTCCAGTTTCCCCCTTCTGGACAACTCAGAGTCTTCACGCACAACCATGGCTACACGAAAGCCAAGTTTCTTCATTTCGCGCAACTCCGTAAGCATGCGTATTTCCTGTCCACCCCAGGCACGGGACCAGTCGGTGTGAACAACAAGTGGTGGTTGATTCATAGATGAATTTTTAAATTTGTATGGCAATAAATGACGAAGAGTCAAAGAATGGGCAATGGCGTGGACAATACTTGTTTTTTAGGAACATCGCTGATTGCTCCACCTTAACAGTGATGTTCCTGGTCATTTTCAAAATGTACTGTTTGGTTCATATGACTATCCAGCAAGACTGGAAAATCAGAGCAAACTGTTGGTCAGTTTACGCCATTAAAGCAATCACTGCAACTTTTGTTCACAAATACTGTCTTCTGGAAGTACCGGCAGGATGAAATAAAAATTATTCCCCTCTGCAGTCCGTTCATAACCCACTGTGCCGCCATGCAATTCAATAACATGGCGGATAAAGGACAACCCATGCCCTGTACCGGGAATTCCTGTTGCCGCCCTGCCACGCACACCTTCCTGAAAAATAGTCTCAGCCTCTTCAGGTGACAGGTTCGGGCCAGTGGTAAACACATTGAACTTTACTCCTTTCTGGCCATTTTTAAGAAAATCTTCGACGACTTCTCGACCATAGGCCATAGCCTTGCGGACTTGACCACCACTGGTAGTAATTTCTGCACTATATTTTGCGGCATTGGAAAACAGATTGGCATAAACCTGGGCAAGCAGGCCCACATCTACCCGCAGCTGAAATTCCTGATCAAGCATATTAGCCGGCCGCTCAACAATAATATTTGCAGCACGGAGACGACTGGCATAATGCTCAAGCTGGGGAAGAATAATCTCTTTTTCCACAAAACACCGTTTGGGGTGCAACACCAGATGGCCACGTTCAAAATGTTCACGCCGAAAAAGACTCTCTAAAAACAACCTGATATTTGCATGGTGTTTGGTAAGATTTTCGTGGCAGGCAAAGAGATCTGCAGCCACTGCATTAAGGTGAGTAAGGGTGGAAATGGGGATTTCTGTCGATGTTTTCTCCAGTTCGTTCTTTACAGCGTCAAGTTCAGTTATTTTTTTAAAAAGACGATTAAACAGATGACAAAAAAACATATTGGGCACAATCACATTATGCTCAATATCCATAACCAGTGTCTTAATAAAATTCAGGTGGTCAATATTTTGCTGAGCAATAAGACGGTTATGCAAATTATACCCGATTCTGTTGGCATACTTCCCGAAAAAGAAACGGTCGCTCTCACTCAGCTCTTGTACTGGAAAAACACCGTACATTCCCATGATATCGCCGGTATCACTCTGGGCGGAATTATTGTCTGTCAAGTCCAGGGCTGGCCGCAGGGTCGGTTCATCTGAAGGGAGTAGTTCTTCCGGAACCTTGCTGTAAATCGGCACCAGATAGAAACCATCGCTCTCATAGGGGGTTGGACAAACGTGTACAGAGGGAGAAGCCGATGGCGTCTCTGAATACACGCCATGCTCGCTATCGCACACCAGAAAAAGCCCGTCCTGGTGTTCATCACGTAGATACAAGGCACCGGTAAAGCCGGTCATTTCAAGAGGGACGGCTACACAAATACGGTAAAAATCCTCAAGCGAATCAAATTCCTGGGCAAGATCAAAAAATGCTTTGAGAAAGGCATTATAATGCGGGCTGAAATTGTATCGGTCATAGCTGGCGGATTTTTCCCGCACCCGCTGACAAATTGTTTGTAAATCCACGCATACCGGCATAAAAGAAATCCGTTTTCAGATTTGCTGGGATGGCTGCCCTGACCAGCCATGCTGGGTGTTCTCAAAGTCGCAGTACCAGGAAGAATACACCAGAAAGACGAATATTGAAATTCGACACAATGGTTAATGACAAAAGAGTCAAAACGGATAATTCACAAGTTGCCATGCCACAGTGACCGACTTTCATAGTCCGAAGTCGTCGCTATCTGGTATAGCGGACGATTATGGTTCTGCTATGCTGGTTTATCCAGTACAAGCACCTCGTCTTGTCCGGTTTTTTCAGCAAGCAATACATCAACTCGCTGGTTAGAACTGACCCGAACAGTCATGCCGGTATAATCGGGCTGAATAGGGAGTTCACGCCCGCCACGATCAACAAGCACTGCCAGCTGTATAAATCGTGGACGGCCATAATCCATAATCGCATCCATGGCCGCCCGAATGGTTCGTCCGGTAAAGATGACATCATCGACCAACACGACATTTTTCCCTTCTACATTAAAGGTTATGTTGGTCTGGCGGACAATGGGATTTTGCGAAATCAGGCTCCAGTCATCCCTGTACAGAGTAATATCAAGACTGGCCTGGGGAACATCAGCTTGTTCATGGGCAGTAATTTTTCTATGAATACGTTCTGCAAGAAAGACCCCGCCAGTATGAATACCGATAATCGCCAGATTCTCAATGCCATGATTGCGTTCAACTATTTCCAGGCTTAAGCGGTCAAGGCTCCGGTCAATATCCTGGTTATTCATTACTATCTGTACAGACATACTTTCCTCAGCACTTCCAAAAATAATCTATGCCTTTCTCGTCGACCAGATTAATGGCTTCTGGAAAGGCCTCGCATTCAATGGCAAAAACTTTGTCGGCTATATCATCTGGGGTGTCATTATCCTGCAGGGCAACGCATTTCTGCACAACAATAGGCCCCTCATCATACTGCTCGTTGGCAAAATGCACAGTACAGCCACTCACCTTACAGCCTCGCTTTTTTACAGCATCGTGGACATGATGGCCATAAAAGCCATCGCCGCAAAAAGCAGGTATGAGTGATGGATGAATATTAAGCACATTTTTCCGCAGCTTCGCTGGAGGCGAATAGAGCTTCAGGTATCCAGCAAGGGCAACCAGATTGACATCATAGTTGGCAAGAACAGCATTAACCGCATCATTACCTTGGGCATGAAATGCAGGATACCCATATTTTCTGGCCTTTACCAGGCCGAGAGCGTCACTGACATTGGCAACAACTAGCTGAATCTCTGCCTTTAAACTCCCCTCGCTGATGCGCTCATGGAAGTTATCCAGCGTACGCCCCGAGCCGGAGAGCAGCACTGCAAGTTTCTGCATGATTATTCTCCGGCAAAATAGGCATTGCTGTCTACATCCACATTGACCAGCCAGTTGGCAATGGCTGTATCATAGGCCGAAGTCAGCTCAAAGACCTTAACCGCCAGCTTAAAGCGGGTCTTAAGCGTTGTATTCCCGGTTTCACGAATCTCAGCCAGCACCTGAGGGTAATCTGCCGGATCAACGATGACCGTTACATCCCGGAAATTTTTAGCTGAAGCACGCAGCAAAGTCGGGCCGCCAATATCGATATTTTCAATGGCATCAGCCAGGCCGCAGTCAGGGTCAGCTACTGTTTTTTCAAAGGCATACAGATTTACAGCCACAATATCAATGGGCTTGATGCCATGTTCCTGGCACTGTTGCTGATGATCTCTATTCTCCCTCTGGTTCAGGATTCCACCATGCACCAGAGGATGCAGGGTTTTGACCCGACCATCCAGCATTTCCGGAAATCCTGTAAACTCAGAAACATCTGTGACTGCGATACTATTATCCCGCATTTTTTTGGCTGTACCGCCTGTCGACAGAATCTCAACCCCCAGTTCTGTTAAGGCCCTTGCAAAATCCTCAATACCGGATTTATCAGTCAAGCTTATTAATGCGCGTTCTACCTTTTTCATTCTTCCCCTCAACGGTTAATCTTTACGTAAAAACTTTCTTATTTTTCGACGATCCCGCTTATCCGGCCTCCGCTCAGGTTTTGATGCCGGCGCCCGAATAAGCCGACGCTGTTCTCTGGCCTCCTCACGAAGGGTCAAAGACTCAGGTGTCTCCTCATACAGAGTTCTGGCGATTTTAGCCGGGCCGCGACGGCTGCTTAACGCCAGTACATCAACGACAAACTCCTCCTGGCCCCGTTTAATACGAAGCGTGTCGCCAGGCTGTAAAGGCCTGGAGGGTTTAATCCGTCCACCATTAAGATGGACATGTCCTCCGCTTACGGCCTTGGATGCCAAACCACGCGTTTTAAAAAACCGGGCAGCCCACAACCATTTATCAATGCGAATTTTTTCTTCCATAGCCTTTCAACCATATCCCTCAACGTGCATGGCTGAATCAGGTTCACCAGCCACAACAAAAAACAAAGACTTCGAACAATGAAAGTACGTCAGCGGCGAGGCAAGCTCACAGGTACTCCGACTTGCAGACAAACCAGCAGGGCTGGATCATATTCGCCAGCCACAAAAAACTATGAAAGTCGGTCACTGCGGCGTGGCACGTTAGTAAATGCTGCGACTTTCGGATAAACCAGCATTCCCGGCGCACCGGACTCAACAAAGGATGAAACAGAAGCCCGGAATGTAGATTTGCCGTGATAAAGCCGCAGGCGGAAACTCACTCTGTCTTCTGTCCTCTGGTTTCTGTCTTCTGTTACGGATAAAATAGAAGAATACCATAGTTTCAGGCTTCCTTCAAATTTATGTCTTGCATTGCAGCCTGCAAAAAAATAAGGTGCAAACCTGCAGGATGATTTTGTCCAGTACCTGCGTAGGAC
>RKSL01000085.1 GCA_008633435.1 Candidatus Desulfobulbus rimicarensis
GACGGGGAGCCTGGGATTTTATCACCAAACCTCTTGAACTGGATAATCTCAACAGGCTGCATGATATGACTTTTGCCGACAAGCCCCGGGACAGGCCCGCTGGAGCAGAGGGTCTGCCGCAGGCGTTTATTCTCGAAAATAAGCCTGCTTCGTTCAAGTCCTTTGACAAGCAGCCTGTTGAGATTATCCAGTTCAAGAGGTTTGGTGATAAAATCCCAGGCTCCCCGTCGGATCGCATCTACAGCCAGTTCTATGGTGCCGTAACCTGTCATCATTATCACTGTCAGCTCGCTGTCCAGGGCGTGCATTTCATCCAGAATTTCAAGACCATTGGTCTCTCCCATCATAATATCCATCAAAACCAGGTCAATGGTCTGGTGCGTGAGCACTGTTAACGCCTCTTTGCCGCCGGAAGCGGTAAGAACTGTTACCTCAGGCAGGCGATTGGCAAAGCTTCTTTTTAAGCCGGTAAGAAGGTCTGGTTCATCGTCAACGAGAAGTATTGTTGGCTTGTGTGTGGTCTGTTCACTCATGTGATTTTTCCTCTGTTAAGGGCAGGAGGATGGTAAAGCATGTACCCTTGCCAACTTGTGATTGCACCTGTATTTCTCCAGCATGTTCCTGGATGATTCCGTAACTTACCGACAGGCCGAGGCCGGTTCCCTCGCCTGGTTCTTTGGTGCTGAAAAACGGGTCAAAAATTTTGTTCTGGATTTCCCGGGAAATCCCAGGGCCATTGTCTTCAATCTCTATGACCAGCTGTTTTGCTTTACTCAACGTACGCAGGGTAATTTCTCCCTGCTGTTCCATTGCCTGACTGGCATTAATGACAAGGTTAAGTAAAACCTGTTTAATGCGGCTTACGTCCATGGAACAGAGCGGAATATCTTCTCCTAAACTTGTGCTGATGGTCACCTGTTGCTTGATAAACTGCTGACGAACCATGGAAACCACGGTTTCTACAACATCATTAATCAGAGCAGGATGTTTTGATATTCCAGTACCTCTCCCTCTTGAAAAGTCAAGTAAATCAGCAACGATACGCCTGCAGTTTTCTGCGTGACGTTCAATAACGGTAATATCTTCAATCGTATCTTGTGAGGTGTTACGGTTTTCCTTGATAATATCTGTGTAGCAGAGAATAACCCCCAATGGATTATTGATTTCATGGGCCACTCCAGCAGCAAGCTGACCTACTGCCACGAGTTTTTCCGTCTGTTGTATGCGTCGTTCGACTTCTTTTTTCTCGGTTATGTTTTTTGCATAACAGATAACGTCATGGATCTCACCCTGTTCAGAAAACTGGGGATAAAAGGTGACCTCAAAAATATTATTGTCCTGATCATGAACCTGTTCAACCACAGGGGTATGGGGCAGTACAGAAAGTGGAGTTTTGCAGGCCTTTAACGGGCAGGGGTTTTTCATGGGCAGATCAGTAAGGGAGCGGTTCAGTATTTCATCTAATTGCAAGCCATGCTGGTCAAGAAAGGCCTTGTTCACCATTTTAATCCGGTACTTGGGATCAAGCAGGATAACCACATCTGTAATGCCGTCAAATACAGACTGCAAAAGCTCCTTACTGTTGATCAGGCGGAAAATATTTTGCAGGCTCTCGATGGTAATGCCGATCTGGTGGCCTATGGAAAACAACAGTTCCTGCTGTTGTGGATCGACTTCCTGGAGATCATCTCCCACAAAGGTCATGACGCCCAAAACCTGGCCCCGGCAACATAAGGGAATGTTAAAATTATTGACCAGGATCGTGTCTGCATCAGTCAAGGTAAACTGACTACAGGTGGTTTCCTGAATAAAACTCTCAAAATCGAGCTGGTTTTCATCGAGCAGAGGCAGGCAGACTGCCGCGTCAAAAGGAATGGATGGCTCAAGTGAGGCTGCATTTTCCTGGCACTTGAGAATGAGCCGGGCCTTTTTTCGGTCAAGGAGATAGATACCTGCACCTGTGGCTGGAATAACCTTGAGGGTTTGTTGTAAAACACTGGGCAGAATGTCCATGAGATGAACCGATCGGGTGATAAGCTCACTAATAGTGTTAAGGGTACGTAATTCCTGTCCTCTGGTAATGACCTGTTTGCGAAGAACAGCCTCAGAATGTTTGAGGGCAACTGTTCTGTCCTCGACTTTTTTTTCCAGATTCTGGGCATAATCCTCAAGCTGCTGCCTGGTTTTTTGCAGATGTCTGGCCACAAGCTGAATTGATGTTGCCAGCTCTCCGAATTCATCCTTGGTACGAGCCTGTTCATAGAGGTAGGTGCCATGCTCGTCCCTCAGATTTTCTCTGAAAATTTCCAGCAATCCTCGTAAATCACCGATAATCAACTTATTGAAAAAAAACCAGATGATGGCGTAGAGGGAAAAGACTGAAACAAAGGCAGTGCAGAACACTTTCCAGGCTACTTCAACTATGGGCATAAGGCCGACATCAATGGGTACGCCAATACTGACCACGCCACTGACTGTATCTGGAAGACGACCAAATCCCCGTTTTGACCCATATTGGTCAATAATCTGGGTAGGGGCATTGTCTGGCGTACCATGGCAACGAAAACAGGGTTGAGAAAATCTCACAGGTTTAAAGCGCATGAAGATATGGTTGTTGCCTGATTTGACAATGCCCCGCCAGTCATTCTCTCCTGGATTCTCATTGAAATAGTCAATAATATCCCGCTCAAGTTCATTGGCTTCAAAATCTTTGTTTCTGGCATTAACAGCTACCCGTCGATAATCAAATAAGGGGAGCTTATGCTGGAACCGATCCATAACCACTCGACTGATATACGATGACGACATGGCCTCAAGGATAAAGGTATCGTCATCGAGCACCTCATACATCTTAGGACGAAGCACTTCGCGAACATACCCCCTTGTCGATTCAACTGCTGCCATGATCAATTCAGTGGTGTGATACACCTGTTGCTCCAGCATCTTTTTTTCATGGAGATAAAGAAATGCGGTGGCAATGAGACAAAAAACAACAAAGATACAGCCCAATCCAAGGAGAAATTTATTCTGTAACCCCAGGGGAAAACGAGTATTTCTTTCTGCTGAAACAGTCGCTTCATTCATCATGCCTCTCCTGTAAAGATCTCTAATTGAATTTCAATTAAACTTTTTTGTGCATCTTTTCGTAAGCAGTGCATACAGAAGTATACAGTATCTGCACGTCGTTGACTACAAGTGATTTAGCCTGTGGTGCATACTCATGGATGCGCCACTGTGTGGATATCATAACTCTATGTGGACAAATTATTGTTTTTGGAGGCGGAAATGAAGGGGGTGGCCAAGTAACTATCTGATAATAAAGGGATTGTAAATATTGATTCTGTATGGCCTCTAATTTGCTATCAAAGGATAACGACAAATTGTTCGATAATATTGATGTGAACTGTAAGCCAAGGGGAAACATGAAGAATCCAAGCCAGAAAACAGTGCTGCTGCTTCTATTGGGAATACTAGCTGCCTTGCTCATCATTGCCAAAACAGAGCTTATGGCACCTTTAATGCGTTTTATTCTCGACACTGAACAGGGCACGATGTTGCAGCTCATTGCCTGTATTGTGGTTGCAGCACTGGCTCTGCGTTTTGTCTTTAGCCTTTTGAATATGGTCGGCAAATATTATGCCGGTCAGTTGGACATCATCGAGCAGAAGAAAATAGCAAAACAGGGAGGTGAACCACGTTTGTGAACATGGCTGTAAACTTGGAATGAACCGTTTAATTTAAAGAAAAAAGGAGTGATTATGGCTCAGGCACAGGACAATAAGCCGCTATTTATTCTTAGTGGATTAATGATTATTTATGCGTTAATAGCCAGCAGTGACGTACTGCATCCCCTGATGAAATATCTGCATACAGCGAAAACTGCTGATTTGCAGGTCAGCATGGGGTTTATTTGTGGAGGTGTTGGAATTCTGGGGGCGTTGATTAACTCTGTGCGAAAACCCGGAACAACCATTATTGACCGGTTTGTTTTACAACCATTACCCGGGATCTTATTGATTCTTGTTATGGCCATGGCCATTCGCTGGTATGTTGAACCTGTGGTTAAACTTATCAGCCAAAATCTGCAACCAGTTCTTGGTTTTAAGATTTATAAAGTGCTCAACCTGAACTATGTTATCCTTGGTTTGCTGGCTGGTGTTCTTATTACCAATACCTACGGTATTCCTAAATTTGCTGCAGCTGGTGTTAAATGTGCCCGTTTTGTCTTGAAAATGGGTGTTATCATGCTGGGTGCCCGGTACAGCTTTGCAGAGCTTGCAAAACTTGGTTCCTATAGTGTCGTTCTTGTGGGAACGTTTGTTCTGGGGACAGTCTTTCTTGTACTTTGGCTAGGCAAGATCTTTAAACAGCCTAAAACCATGACCGGTGTTCTCTCTGCAGGCATGGGCGTTTGTGGTGTATCGGCCACAGTGGCTGTTGCTCCAGTTGTTAAAGCAAAAAGTGAGGAAATGGCTTATACCATCGGGACTATCCTCTCTTTTGGTATCATTTGTATGTTTGTGTTCCCTACAGTTGGCCACATGGCCGGAATGAATCCTGTGCAGTTTGGCGCATGGGCAGGAACTGGTATCCTTAACTCAGCTCAGGTTGCAGCGGCAGCTCTAGCCTTTAATGCTGTTGACATTAAAACCCTTAAAGTCGCTGAAATTTTCAATATCACCCGTGTTCTCTTCCTGCCTATTATTGTTCTGGTTCTTGCCACCTGGTTTGGTAAGCAAAGTGGACAAAAACTGACGTTTAAAGAAGTCGTTATTGATAAGTTTCCTATTTTTATTCTTGGGTTTTTACTGCTTTTTGCCATGTCTTCAATGGGACTTTTTTCTCCTCCAACGCATTATAAAGGAAAATTTATTGATTACAGCTATAATGAACGAACCCAGGTCACAGAAAAAGAGTGGGAAGCGTTGAATGGTGCTGTACAGAACAATACACTTCAGGGCTTGAAACCAGAGCAACTGGCAGCGGTCAAGGACCTTGTGGCGCAACGTCAGCTTGCAGGTAATTATGAGAGCCGTGCAGACAAGAAACTCTTTAACAAGCAGGGACAGGAGCGGATGTTCCAGCTTGAATCCATTCTTGCTGCTGCCAAGGGAAAGGTTCTCACCCTTGATAAAAGCGTGAAAGGTGCAATTCACCATGCCATTAAGCAGGTTCATAAAAAGTCAAAAACAGTTACAACCCTGACTGACTGCATGATCTGGTTTTTTGCCTTTGGTCTTATTGGCCTGGGTATGCAGATTACCAAAAAGGCAATTTTTCAGGCAGGTGGCTGGCCTCTTGTCATGGGAATTATCTCAGGTATTACCAAGGCGACACTTTCTTTCTTTGTCGTGCTGTGGCTTGTAAAAGATGTTGTGCTGAAATAGCTTTGAATTACAGAAGCATAGACAATTTTACAAACGTTGAATTTTCCTGAAAAGGCAAAGTTTCAAGGAAGGTTTTAAACATTCCAGAGGACATATTTATGAGTAAAGATAAAATAACCATTAATACAGGTGATGCTGGTAAGGGTGAATCTGAAATTGCAAAAGAGGCAAATACAGAAGAACTTGAAGAACGCGCATTGTCTGTCTTTTCAAGTGAAAGAAACGAAGACATTACAGCTCTTGTCCTGTCTTTAATTACAACTTTTATTGTACTGATTTTCACCAAGTGGATGTAAAGTAGTTTTGTGATGATACTTCCTCAGCTCCTCAAAACTGTTTCGGGGAGCTGAGGTTAATTGTTAAATAATGTTTTTTCCAACGCACTGAATATATGTTTACCTCTCTTCTTCTCTGTACACATGGCACTGCCGGAGCCCAGTATGCTGAACATCTGGTCTTTGCAGATCTTTGTGTTAAAAATCCTGACCTCAATGTAAGTGTTTTAACAATTATTGATCAGGACTGGCAGAACATGACCGGTGATGACTGGCTTAATTCCAGTAAAACCCACACCAAATTTCTTGATCATGTTGAACAGCAGATGCAGGAAGAAAACGAAGAGGACTGGCAACGCATCAAAGCCACATATCCTGCAGCAGAAAAAGCACAGTTTATAGGTGTTGTTGGAAAAATCGAGCAGACGATTGCGCAGATTGCCGCGAAGAACAGTAATGATCTCATTGTCATCGGGCCATATCGAGAGAGTCGCAGGTTGTTTAACCTGAAAATGGAGAAAGGCCTTCGCTCCCGCATTAAGCCTGCTACCCTGCACCCTTTGCTGCCGTGTCCGCTCCTTATCGCTCCTGTCTGTTCAATCACTGGCTGATATGGAACAGGTCATTGATTTATACCTTCCTCCTGAAGCTACGGTCAAACTTGATATTAAGGGCATACTTGACGAAGAGAAGCTGCTCAGGCTTCATCCCCACTGGTTTGTTGAAGAGCTTGAGCCTCAGGATACGTATATCCAGGCGAGCTTACGCGATTATGATACAGAAAATGAGTTTGCTCTTGGTCTGCGACTTGACTGTTCTTCACCCCCTGAGAACAGCGCGGATTGTGAGGTTGTTTTTAGCATACAGCTCTTTCAGTATGGCGTTAAAGAGATAGTCTTTTATGTTGATGGTGGCAGCACAACCAGAGTACGAATCAGTTATGTGGACGACACCCCGCAACAACAGCTTGTTGATGATGTTTTACTTTGGGTAAGGGGAATTCAGGAATATCTCAGGTTGTACATTTCTGCAACACCCCGCACGCTTTTTTTTCGTGTACTGATGAACAGGATGGTTCTGCAGATGAATCCATCTCAACGGAAAATATGTTTGATGATTGCAAGGTTCACCGTGGTCGAGATTGTCGTGATCCTGGCGATCGTGTTAGGCTATGTCATCTTTGGCCAGTGATTTCTCTCAGAGTTCTTATCCATCCCTGCAAATCGAAGTAACCAACCGTTGTAATCTCCATTGTTTGACCTGCCTCCACTCCATTTCCGGTATCAATAAAGCTTCACAAGATATTTCTCAAACCGCATTGGCCCATCTACAGGACTCTCTACAGCAGACAGAATCTGTACATTTGCAAGGGTGGGGTGAGTCAACGTTGCTTCCAGAATTAGCTCGATATATTCGCTGGTTCAAAGCACAGGGCTGCAGGGTCAGTATAACCTCCAATGGCAGTTTGTTTACTCGATCAATGCTTCGCGATTTCATTGTTGCAGGGTTAGACGGGCTTACAGTTTCCATGGCCGGAGCAAGTTCTGAGTTGCACGACAGGCTGCGCGGTAGAGGAACCCACCAGAAGCTCTGGCAGGGGCTTGAGCAGGTTCATCGTCTGAAAAAATCTTTATCAAGTACCTCCCCTGTAGTCGCTGTGAGTTATCTGCTCACTCCTGAGACATTACCGGAACTACCCCAGGCCGTTTTTAAGTGCAGGTCGCTTGGTGTTTCCCTGTTTGCAGCTGTTCATCTTACCCATCCGGTCACCAGACTACAGAAAACTCTGCGTTTATGGCCACTGACCATGGATCGAAAAGTAAAGCATGTTTTTCGAGCTGCCCATTGGCAGGCATTCCTGGGGAGAATACGTTTACAGCTCCCGACCCTGCATTCTTCTCCAATGCCATTGTGTGATAAGAATCCCCTGCAATGTTGTTTTATAGCTGCAGATGGCTCTGTCTCCCCTTGTGTGTTCTTGTGGCCCCCCACAGCCGGACGTGATCAGGACGATGATACTGATAACTGTCTCCACGATCTTGCCCTTTGCCGTTTTGGTACTGTTGCAACAACTCGGTTTGAGGAAATATGGCAAAGCAGGCCTTATCGGGAATTCAGGGCTATTTTTCAACAGCGTCAGCTGGTCTATGACCGGGAAATGGCAAAAGTCGGTGTTGATTTAGACGGTATCGAACAACTTGAACGGGCTCGGGAGAATATCATCAATGCCTTTGCGAAATTACCGCCTCCCGAATGTTGCGTAAGTTGTCCTAAAATGGAGGGCTTTTAAGATGTCTTCTCCTGAAGTCAGAGATGTTCTTGATATTTTTTCTATCCGTTCTTTACTGCACGACGGTCCATTGGCAAATCTCTTTATTGCCGAGGATATTCTGACCGGGAAAAAGGTTGTCTTAAAGATTCCCTGTTGTGATATTTTGAACCATCCTCTCCTTTTGTACCATTTTCAGAATGAAGATCGAATCAGCAGGATGCTTAATCATCCTGGTCTTGTTCGATTTATTCACCGGCAGCGCAGTAGACAATATATTATTATGGAATATATTGAGGGGGAAGATCTTCGTTCCCGCATGAAAGCAAGTCATCCTTATCCCTTTGAGAAGGCCATGGATATTATGGATAGACTCTGTAGGATAGTCGGCTATCTGCATGGCAGAGGGGTTTTCCATCTGGACTTGAAACCTGAGAATATTCTCTGTTGTGCAAACGCAAGGATCAAGTTGATTGATTTTGGACTGGCCAGCTCCATTCATTTTCCGGATTACCTCTCCACTGATCTTGAAAGTCCGTTGGGAACGCCATGGTATATTGCTCCTGAGCAGCTTCTGGGTGAGCGATCTGACCCCTGTTGCGATATTTACACCCTGGGCATGATTTTCTATGAACTCCTGACCGGCTGTTTACCCTGGCCCAGAACAAACAGGCTGCCAGTGGCCAGGCGTAGGCTCCATTTCGATCCTGCCCCACCCAGGTCGTTTAATCCAGATATTCCCCCCCAGCTTCAACAGATAATACTGCGTGCTCTAGCGCGACAGCCACGAGATCGCTACACCACTGTCAAAGAACTCCATACCGATCTCAGCAGTTGGCAGGATCTGGCTGTGACAGCATTGGGCAAAAGGACAAAACCGCTCCCCTTTTGGAAACGTTGCTGGCCCAAACGGTTTTCTTCTGGCAAAAATACTCAGGATTCTGCTGCAACCACGACAAATACTAAGCGGATTATTGGCGCAATAATTGATGGCAACAGCTGCGATGCGATGCTTGCAGAAATCAAGAAACAGGCCTTGATCCGTTCAGCAGACATCACCCTGGTGCACATCATTGAAGAAGAAAGCGATTCACATTTCAGGCGATATGGCATAAAGGTTGAGGGAGAAAAGCTGATGCGCCGTATTGAAGGAGCTGTGCAACTTTTACGACGGTGCAGTCTTGATCCAGGCATCCGGTTAATCAGGGGAGAGGTGGTGGAATCTCTACAAAATATTTGCCTGGAAAAAAGCGTCGAGTTACTGGTCGTTGGTGGGTCGAGAAAAGAAGAGACAGTTTTTTCCACAGGTTCAGTATGTAGCGCATTACTGAAGAGTTGCCCGGTACCTGTGGTGGTGGCAGAGCATCAGTCCTTTACCCCTCTGCTTGATATTGACACCACCCGGCCCCAACAGTTAACAACCAGAGAGCTTCTTGATTTTGATACATTTCTGGTCGATCTCTGGTATGAACAGCTTCATTTCTTTACAGATATTATGTATCAACGTTTGACTGACCCTGACCATGCTTTAACTCAATCGGATAAAAAATCTCCGCTGGAGCAATTCTATAAAAAACTGTGGTTCCAGCCACAATGGCAGCAGGCCAGAGAGCTGTTAGAACCTCTTTTTGAGCAGTTTGCCTGTCTTGAGAAAAAAATTTCCACATTACCTGGGCACGACGTAGCTGCTCTGCAACAGCTCTACCTTAACGATCTTTTGCCATTGTCGTGTCGGTTAAAAATGAAAGTGTGTACTCTCTCAGCAACCCTCCACGAACTTCAACCCGCTGATGTTCCGCTTGTCCCTTTTCTTGCAGATACATCCTGCCCGGTTAATATGCCTAAATTAAGCTGTTATGGCCCTTTGTTACGGGCTTTTGACCTTGGTCAGGATCTCAGCATTTTGATACGAGAGGGGCAGCAAGATAAAAGCAGGCAGGAAAGAGGAGTGTCTTGAATGCGGTTGATGATTTTTTCAGATGTTCACGGTAATCTTGAGGCACTTAAAGCAGTGCTTGCCCACTCTGAGCAACACCGGGTGCATCGCCGGATTTGCCTGGGGGATTTAGTGGGTTATGGCCCATACCCGGAGGAGTGTATCCAGCTGGTACGGAGTTTACCTGGTTGCCGCGTTATTGCAGGAAACCATGACGTTGCAACGCTCTGGAAAACATCACCCTACGGTATGTCATCAGTTGCCAGCAAGGTTATACTCTGGACAATGGAGCAGATTTCAGAGGAGAGTAAACAGTATTTGGCTGAGCTGCCTGATCGGCTCGATATTGCTGAAATGAATTTTTCCCATGCCAATCCCTATAATCCACAGGCATGGCGCTATGTTTTTGACCGTAAACATGCCTTGCGTTGTTTTACAGCAACAAAGAGCCGTTATCTTTTTATTGGTCACAGCCATAGGCCTCTGCTCATAACCCGTAATAATGCCCTTGATATGGATATTCAACCTGTTCCCGGTACAATCCGTTTTAAGTTAAGTGATACAAGGCGACGTATTTTTAACTGTGGCAGTGTTGGGCAGCCCCGAGATAGAGATCCGCGTTCCTGTTATGTCATATTTGATACCAGGCAGCATCAGGTAGAATACTATCGGACCCCCTATGATATGACTGAAACTCTCCGTGCAGCACAGCAAGTCGGCTTGCCTGCAATGATTGGTACACGGCTTAAAAAAGGTCTTTAAACCAGGGCTGATTCCATGAAAAAAACACCTGTACGTCAAAGAGTAAACGGCAATTTGCGAACCCGGTTTTTTGCGAGATCCGCATTGCTTCTGGCTGGTGGTTGTGTTGTGATATCTCTGCTGACGTTTTTGAATACACGACGACTTCTTATGGATGAAGCCCTGGAAAAATCAGAGGTTATTCTTCAGGAAGTAGAGGCGATTCGTTCATACGTGCAGAATGAATTGCGTCCTCAAATGTATGCGCTTCATGGAAAGGACACTTTTATTATCGAAGCCATGTCCACGACCTATGTAAGTGTGACCATAATGGATACGTTTGGTCAGTTTATGCCAGATTATATTTATCGTCGGGCATCGCTCAATCCACATAATCCCCGTAACCTGGCAGATCCTTTTGAAGAGGAGATGTTTGATTGGTTTGAGGCTGACCCCGAGAGAACATTCTGGCAGGGGATTGTGAAAAAGGATAACAAAGAATTTTTCATTTCCATGGTGCCCGATTATTTTTTGGCACCGTGTATTCGGTGTCATGGTAAGGTGGAAGATGCCCCGGAATCATTAGTTGAGAGATATGGCCGGGATGGAGGGTTTCGGTTTAAGGAGGGTGATCTTGCCGGTATAGATTCTATCTCCATTCCTGTGTCTGCATCTCTTCGTAAGGCTATTCAGGGAAGTATTTTCCTGTGTATTGCTATGCTTGCAGCAATGCTGTTGTGGCTTTTTTTATTTAACCGTCTTTTTAACACCCTTGTTGTTGAACGGTTAACTGGAATGCTTGCCAGTATACAGGAAAAAAGCAGCCGAAAGAAAATGCAGAACCGGGATGAACTCGATGTTCTCCATGATTCTCTGGGCAGCTTGCGGCAGTATGTGAGATCTGCGGGGATAGGGGAGGGGTTGCAGCCAGGTTTTATTGGTAATTATGTTGCGAAACATCCTTTATCTGTTGGGGCCATGTCATGGCTTTATCATGGCACTGAAGCAAACACAGGTATACCTGTTTCACTTAAAATTGGTTTTGCTGGTACACTCAAAAATCCATTATATCTGGCCTGTTATGAAACAGAGATGCATTTGATGAGTTCTTTGACCCTTCCCAATCTTCCCCGGGTTAAAGAGACGTTGGGCAATGTGCTTGTTCTAGATGATATCTCTGGAGATTGTCTTGCGTCACTTGTTACTGGTCAACCGTTATCTTTTGCAAAAACACGTATTATTTTTGCGCAGCTTTGCAAACTGGTGGCAACTCTTCATGCTCAGGGCATTGTTCACCATGACCTGCGTCCGGGTATTTTTTTCATTGATGCAAAAAATCAGTTACTCTTAACGGATATGGGGCTTGCAAGCAGCGATTTGCTTCCAGACCCGGTCACTGCTGCCGGGCTTGGCCCCCAGGGAGATCCAGTTTTTCTTGCGCCGGAACAGCTCTCTGGTAAGCGCGGTGATCCGCGAAGTGATATTTACTCGTTAGGTGTCTTGCTTTTGTTGATGTCCACTGGCCAGTCCCCATTTACTGAGCAGAAAATACCCTTACAGCAGTGGGTGGAGTTAAAAGAGCAGGAAGTGATTCCTGAATCTTTAACAAAAACAAAAACTCTACCAGATCAACTTATTCCAATTATCCAACGGGCTATGTCCGCACTCCCCGGCCAGAGGTACCAATGGGTTGAGGATTTCTGGGAAGACGTCGACGGTGTGCTCAATAAATAATCTGAATGTTTTCCTATGATTTTAAATGGATAGATCGTTGCCCATGGCAGTGAAACCGGGGGGCTGTTTTCCCAGCTTGAGGATTGAGCTGAATTTGCGTGGCAATCGAATTGATTTTGGTGGAGATGGGGCACAAGCCTTAGGGGATGAAGCAGGTAAAGAGATGTAAGGGCGTAGTAAATATGGCGTATAAAAAAACCGGCAAACACTTCAACCAACAAATCTCCTTTGCCAGCTGACAAAGGAGATTTGTTGGTACAAAAAGAATAGAATATCTGCTCTTTAGCAGCCTTCTATGGCTTTATGTGCAGCACCCTTGGCTTTTTGAGCTGTTTCGTGCATGGTGTCTTTAGCTGCTGCGGCAGCATTATGACCAGCGTCTTTGGCAGCGTCTGCAGCGCCAGTTAAGTCTGCTTTTGCACCGTGGATAGCGTCTTTAGCAGTCTCAACAGAATTTTGCACGGCATCTGTTGTCATCTCTTTTGCTTTGCCAACCATGTCTTTGGCGGCTTCAACGGAGTTATGTGCAGCGTCTTTAGTCGCCTCAGATGCTTTGCTTACCACATCTTTAGCAGCCTCAACTGTGTTATGAGCAGCATCTTTAGTTGCCTCAACAGCTTCCTGAGTGGCATCTTTTGCCACATCGGCAGCTTTGGTCAAGGTCTCTTTTGCTGCAGCCTTAACATCTTCAACGCTTGCCTTGCCAGCTTCTACGGTATCGTGTGCGGCTTCTTTTGTTGCATCTGCGGCCTTGGTCAAAGTAGTTTTTGTGGCCTCTGTTGCAGTATGTGTAGCCTCTTTAGCTTTTTCAGCGGCTTTTTTTGCATCATCACCACTGCAGCCAACCATACCGATGAGCATGAGTCCCAGTGCAGCTACAAGCATTTTCTTAAACATTTTTTATCTCCTTAGTGCATATTTGAAAAACTGTAACAACGTCAACCAGAAATTATACAACCCGCTAAGTTATCTTGTCAACAAAGTTAATAAAAACAACTGTAAAGCTTACCAAATATTTTTTACAAACAGTCAAAGTGTTTCTGGATGGAGACAGTTTGCCCGTCTTATGGGCAAATTGTACACAGTTTTTTGGGTAGAATCAGATGATGGAATCGTCTTCATTAGACATGAGAATAAAAAAAGGGATACGGCAAATGCCATATCCCTGGTCAGCAATACATATGATCTGCGTTAAAATGTTTTCAACTGGAAACCGGTAAAAACAGCAGTAACAGCCAGGGTGTGAAGCCTCCTAAAGATCCTGAAATAATAGATGCGGAACGTGCTATTTCAGCCCTTTTCGGTGACAGCCTTTACATTTTGTTGGTCCAGCTTCCTTGCCTGCTTTTTTAAGTTCTTTATGGCATTTTTTACAGCGTGCATGGCCTGCTTTTTTAAAGGTATCAACTGTACTGTTTATTCCGGATTGAGTGTTGTGGCAAGATTCGCATTTCTCAATTTTTTGGCCTTCTACATAGCTGATCTGCTTACCATCTGCAGATTTGCCATGATGACAGGTGGCGCACTCAAATTTTTCCTGATGTTCTTTATGGGGGAAAAAAACGAGTTTTGGTTTTTTGGCAGTGTCTATTGTTGATCTGAGGATCAATTCGGCATCTCCTTTTTCCTGCGCAAAACTGATGCTTAAGCAGAGGGTAAGGGTAAGGGCTATCATGGTGAGCATGGAGAGTGTTTTTTTCATAGAATTATTCCTCATTTACAATGAATTAACGGCTTGGATTCGTTAAAAGAGACAAAGATTCAGTTTCAAAGAATGAACATACGTTGAAACAAAAAGTGACGCTATTATTTCTCACATTACTCGATTAGAATATAGGCCGTCAATGAGGAACAACGTACTAAAAATTATTAGATGGTTTTCCTCAGTTATTTTTTTATTTCTTTATTTTTATATTTCTTCTTTTCGCAAGATAGCTGTTGAATCAATTATCTGATGGCGGTAAGAGAGCACTGAACTTTGCGTATTACTTTGCAACGGATGCAGCACAGCCGTAGAATAGATCATGGATAATCATTGTTTATTTACCAATTTTACGTTTGATCCTGATGTTTACTATTTTTGCTATAGTGGTGAACTTAAAAGTTTGGGGATCAATCAATTTCTGGTAGAAACCTTATCTACTCAATTGCACTGTGAGGTGCAGTGCATCGCCATTGTGCCTGGTCTGCAGGTGCAGTACAGCTATCCAAATCTTATTGTTCCTGCTTTCTCACGCAGACAGGAAAGCCTGCCCCATTCGGCGGTAAGTTTTCGTCGCCAGACTCCGGATTTTTTAAATGATGTATCGCAGAACAGGTATATACGCAGTGTAATAGACACTCTGCTTACTCATCAGGATCAGCTCATGGAGGCCACTCGCACGGTTGACCGCATAATTGGATAATTGGGATATCGGGGAATCTTTGGTTGTGATTATATTTTCACAGCCGATAACCAGCCCCTGTGTATTGAAATTAATGCAAGAAAACAGCGAACCACCCTTGAGTTCTGTTACGCGCTTGAGCAGCTTCTTCCCCAAAGCAGCCCTAGCTTGCCTGCACTGGAGCTATCGGCACTTCTTTATGATACATTTCCTGAGACTATGGTTGAAGTTGTTTTTCCAGCAGAATTTTCGCTACATTGGGGAACGTATAATTTTAAACTGAATAATTTTCGTCGAACAATTGGATATATCCTGCATGATCTGCACGAACAACAAAGTTTTGCCCGTATTGTCAACGGGGAGCTTGCAAAAGATTATTCCATAGTGGATCATATCGGCTCTGGAGTGTCGGTACATCCTGGTACTTTTCTTGCAAGAGTTGTGGCAACAGCCCGCAATGCAGAGGATGTTCAGGAAGGGCTTGAGCTGGGGCGTAAAATGTTAGCTTTACCCCTGGAATAAACCAGCATGGCAGAACTCGTCGCCAGCCACCACAAGTTTTGAAGCTCGGTCACGCGGTATGGATTGCTCGCAGGTGCTGCGCCCGTAAGGGAAGCATTAGTGTACCGGTTTGGACGATAAAAAAGCATAATTTTACAAAATACAATACATCAATCTCTATAGAGTAGATTGGAGAATATAATGACAAAAGTTGACCATTATACACGGGAATTGCTAGACGATCTTTTACGTGATGATCTGGTGACTGGCCAGCCTGATGAGGGGGAAGAAGACCTGATTGCCAATGCTCTTAAGACTGCCCGGGAAAAGCATAAAACAGGGCCTATTGTCATGCTGTTCAAGGCATTGCTTGATCTCAGGAAAAATGGCATTTCTCCAGCTGCATTTGGCATCAACCGTGCTGAACTTGTTGATCTTGCTAAAAAACACGCAGAAATTGATGAGCACATGGCTTCAGTGGGTTGCCGGGTAGGGCAGGCTCTGAAAATTGTCGAACAGGCTGATGCCAGGGTGGATGATTATCTTGCCCGCAAGGATATTGAAGCACCTTCTGGTATTGAACTTTGGAACACTATCCGTGAAAATCAGGAGCGCATCAAAACACGCCTGGCAATGAGTGATGCAGACTGGGATTCATTTCCCGGCCAGATCAGGCACGCCATTAATTCGGTGGATGAACTGGCAGATCTGATAGATCTTCCCAAGTCGGCTGCCAAAGATATCTTGCGCGTAACCAAAAATTACCGGATGCGTCTTACTCCCTATTATACCAGCCTGATCATGCCCGGAGAAGTGAACGATCCTGTTATGTTGCAGGCAATTCCAACCGGTGAAATGGTTGATAATGCCGGCATTGAAATTCCTCCTGTTGCTGCTGATCATTCTCCGGCACGGCTTGTCGATCAGTTTTATCCACGGGTGGTCACCATAAAATCGACCAGCATGTGCGCTATGTATTGCACGCACTGCCTGCGAATTGCTCATATTGGCAAAAAAGACAAAATGTTTTCCAAAGAGGCGTATGGCGAGGCTCTGGAGTATATTCGTTCTGATAAACGTATCCGTGACGTGCTGGTAACCGGTGGAGATGCCTTTGTCCTGCCCAACTCCATGCTTAAATGGCTGCTTGCTGAACTTGACAGGATTGACCATGTCAGGATGAAACGGCTGGGTACGCGGGTACCGGTAACGGTTCCCATGCGTATTGACGAGGAACTCCTCGATATTCTTGAAAATTCAAATGATAATAAACCGGTTCGGGTTGTTACCCAGATTAATACTGCCCGTGAGATTACCCCGGTTTCCCGTCAGGCATTTAAAAATATTTCCGGCCGGGTCAGTGCTGTGCTTAATCAGGCCGTATTACTTAAAGGGATCAATGATTCCCGGGTGAAGATGTGGAAACTCTGCGAAACCATTCAGGAGGCGTATGTGCGCCCCTATTACCTGTTCAACTGTTCCTACCGTAATCCGCAGTTTTCTCATTTCCGGGTGCCGGTGGAGCAGGGCCGGGACATTATCGAGTCAATGTATGGGAATATTTCAGGAGATGCCATTCCCCGATATATTGCCACTGCCGGTGGAAAAATTCCCATGCATCGCAGCAATGTCGTTAGCAGTGAAGGTGGCGAACTTGTGCTGAAAAAACCCTGGAACGGTGAAGAAGTCAGGTATCCTGATGCTGATATGGACGAGTATAAAAACGGGGATTTTTCTTTTGCCAAATACTGATATTATCTTTGCTGATCAGGTATTGTTAAGGAGGCACTGTGATGAATGAGGAAATCGGCTCATTTCTGCGCAGCCATGAGGCGGAGATGTTTTCCCTGCTCGAGCAGCTGGTTCTCATCCAGAGCAGCACCGCAAATAAAGCGGGGCTAGACCGGGTCGCCCTGCTGATACAAGATTTTTTTCAAGGACTGCCTCTGCAATGTACGCGTCATCCGCAAAAACAGGCAGGTGATCATCTGGTTTTTTCCACACCTGCAGCAGACAGCAAAAAATCCATCCTGATCAGCGGACATATGGATACTGTGTTTCCTGAGGATACGGATTTTAACTGGTACAGGCAGGACAGGGAAAAAGTGTATGGCCCAGGTGTCATAGACATGAAAGGCGGCCTGGTGGTGACCATGTTTGCTGTCCGTGCGCTTGCTGCGCAAGGGGTACTTGAAACTTTGCCCCTGGTGCTCTTTTTTAATTCGGATGAAGAAACCGGGTCGGCAACTTCTGCGCCTCTTCTTAAGCAGTTGGCAGCCAGTGCCTGTTGCGGGCTTGTTACAGAATGTGGGGGGATGGATGGCCAGGTGGTTACCGGGCGCAGGGGAAAAACCGGATATCATCTTGAAATTAAAGGTAGGGCAGGGCATGCCGCCTTTGCCGGAAAAGATAAGGCCAGTGCAATCCTTGCCCTGTGTACTCAGGTGCAGGCACTGGAAGCCCTTAATGATCAGCCCCGGGGGATTGTGGTTAATGTGGGCAGAATCTCCGGAGGCATTGGCGCAAACTCAGTTGCAGAGCGGGCTGTTGCCGAAATTGACACCCGGTATGTCAACACAGCAGATGGGTACAGGTTACAGAACGCAATTGAGCACATTGCAGCAACGCCTACGGTCGCAGGTACAAGTACAACGGTAGCTGTTGTGAATAAACGACCGGTCATGGAGCAGAGTTCTGGCAACCGTGAACTTTTTGAGCATGTCCGCAGACAGGCAGATAAACTTGGCCTGCCCCTGACAGAAGAATTCAGACAGGGGGTGTCAGATGCCTCGAATATCGCAGCCCAGGGCGTGCCAGTGCTGGATGGTCTGGGGCCGATAGGTGAATTTGATCACAGTGATAGAGAGTACATGCTGAAAAACAGTCTGGTGCAGCGCTGCCAGTTGCTGGCAGTAACTCTGCCAAGTCTTGCCAGTCATTACTGTTGATCGTTAAAGCCTTTCTGTAATGCGTTTTCGCAACCTGTTGGCAATTGTTTCTTCTCTGTAAGAGACAATGGTGATGGGGGATCGACGGAACAGTTTTTCTGCCACCAGTCCGGTAAAGGCGTGGGTAATGTCGCCCCTGGCCCGGACTCCCATGACAATCATGTCAACATCTTCCCGAACGGCAATTTTAAGGAGTTTGTTGGCAGGCTTGCCCACAGAGAGGATAAGCTTGATTTTTTCATCAGGAAAATCAACGCTTTCCAGCATTTTTTCCAGCTGTGCAGCACGGTCGTTCTTAATTTCCTGCACATAATGTTCACCGTCCACCTGATAGCCAAGTGAACTGATGGTGGTTACCGCATCAACGTCACGCTGGTTGATAACGCTGACAAAGAGCAGTTGTTCCGCGCCAAGTGCTGATGCCAGCCCCACGGCATAGTCAACAATTCCGCTGGAATATTTGGAAAAGGCCAGGGGAACCATGATTTTTTTTACCGGGTTCATCGTTTACGCCTCACTTTGTTGGATGTTTAAGGGACGTGCCGCTTCTGGCCCGCGCATTTTCTGGAGAAAGAACAGAAGGCCAAACAGAGCAAGCCCTATCAGGTAAGTCCAGTACCGTTGATCGTGGGCTAGCCCAATCCACTGGGCAATGCGCTGTGGTTGCATGAGGATAAAGGTCACGCATAAAAACAGGGGAATTTCCCAGAACTTATTTTTAGCAATAAACCAGCCTTGAGTGGCCGAGGCAAAGGCAAAGTTACCAAAACAGGTCATGACAAAAATCAAAATGCCCTGTGACCAGGAGTTGATGTTATGGAGGATGAGGTCTGTGTTAAAGATAAACATGAATGGCAGGATAGCTGTCCGGATATCATACATAAACCCTTGAAGTCCTGTGGCAATTGGTGGCGACTTTGCAATGGCTGCAGCCGCATAGGCAGCAAGGCCAACTGGCGGGGTGTCAT